>JANMDH010000088.1:0-1573 GCA_031376195.1 Gemmobacter sp.
CGATCCACGATGTTCGGGCGGCCCTCATATACCTTGGCCACGGGGGTCGCCGCGACACCAACCGAGGCGAGCCAGGCGGCGGTTCCGCGCGTGGCGACGATCTCGAACCCCATCGCGATCAGGTCGCGGGCGGCGGTGGCCATGGCATCCGTCTTGTCCATGTCCTTGATGCTGAGGAAGGCGCGGCCGGTGTCGGGCAGCACCGTACCCGCCCCCATCTGCGCCTTGAGGAAGGCGAGGGCGAAGGTGCGGTCCCAGCCCATCACCTCGCCGGTGGAGCGCATTTCCGGCCCGAGGACGGGGTCTACGCCGGGGAAGCGGGCAAAGGGCAGGACAGCCTCTTTCACGGAAACCCATGGGGTATGCGGGTCGGCGAGGGTCAGGGGGTCCATCAGGGGCAGGGGGGTATCGGGCCCGACACCGGCAGGGTAGGCAGGGCGCATCGGGAAGTTCGACAAGGGTTCCCCTGCCATCAACCGGGCAGCGATGGAGGCGATGGCGCTGTCGGTGGCCTTGGCGACGAACGGCACGGTGCGGGACGCGCGGGGGTTCACTTCAAGCACATAGATGTCGTCGCCCTTGACGGCGAACTGGACGTTCATCAGGCCGACCACGTGCAGGGCAAGGGCCATCTGGACGGTCTGGCGCTTGATTTCGGCCACGGTGGCGTCCGACAGGGAATGGGGCGGCAGGCAGCAGGCGCTGTCGCCGGAATGGACACCGGCCTCTTCAATATGTTCCATGATTCCTGCGACATGCACGTTCGTGCCGTCGGACAGGGCATCGACATCCACTTCGATTGCGCCCGACAGATAGCTGTCGAGCAGGACGGGGCTGGTCCCCGAAACCTGCACGGCGGTGCGGATGTAGCGTTCCAGCTGCGCATCATCGCGGACGATTTCCATGGCACGGCCACCGAGGACGAAGGAGGGGCGGATGACGAGGGGGTAGCCGACTTCTGCCGCGACTTTGAACGCCTCATCCCTGCTGCGCGCCGTGCCGTTGACGGGCTGCTTGAGGCCGAGGGTGTGGAGCAGTTTCTGGAACCGCTCCCGGTCTTCGGCCAGATCAATCGCGTCGGGGGTCGTGCCGAGGATCGGGATGCCTTCGGCATGGAGCGCATTGGCGAGTTTCAGGGGCGTCTGGCCGCCGAACTGGACGATCACGCCGTGCAGGGTGCCGTTTTCCTGTTCGACGCGCAGGATTTCAAGGACGTGTTCAAGGGTCAGGGGTTCAAAATACAGCCGGTCTGACGTGTCGTAATCGGTGCTGACGGTTTCGGGGTTGCAGTTGACCATGATCGTCTCATACCCCGCCGCCGTCAGGGCATAGCAGGCGTGGCAGCAGCAATAGTCGAATTCGATCCCCTGTCCGATGCGGTTCGGGCCGCCGCCAAGGATGACGACTTTTTTCGCCGCGGACGGCCGGGATTCGCATTCCACATCGCCCATCGCGGGGGCCTCATAGGTGGAATACATATAGGGGGTCTGCGCCTCGAATTCGGCGGCGCAGGTGTCGATGCGTTTGAAGACGGCCTTGACGCCAAGGCGCAGGCGGGCGCGGCGGACCTGGC
>JANMDH010000112.1:0-3621 GCA_031376195.1 Gemmobacter sp.
CCATTCTTTTCCACAGATCGGAAAGTTACATCGGGGTGATGGTTGATGATCTGACATCCCGCAGCGTGACAGAGCCCTATCGGATGTTCACGTCCCGTGCCGAGTTCAGGCTCAGCTTGCGCGCAGATAATGCCGATCAAAGGCTGACAAAGCTCGGGTTGAAAGCGGGGTGCATATCACCCACTCGCGAATCGGCAGTTGTCGAGAAGATGAAGCAGATCGAGGCCGGTCGAAAGGCCCTTTCAGACATCAGTCTTTCACCGCATCAGATTGGTCAGATTGGAATCTTGACTTCGCAAGATGGGGTCCGGCGTTCCGCATTGACTGTGCTGGCGTTTCCGGATGTGTCGCTCGCCAGCATTGCCGGCATCTGTCCTGTGTTCGAGGCACTTGATCCCGAGATTCAGGAACAAATCTGGCGAGACGCCCTGTATGCGCAGTATATGAATCGACAAGAATTGCAGGTCGCTGCATTAAAAAGAGATGAGGAACTGAGAATACCAGATAGGTTCGACGATGCTAAACTCTCAAGCCTTTCCAATGAGTTGAAACAAAAGTTGGAACGACATCGGCCATCCAATATCATGCAGGCTGCACGTGTTGAAGGCATGACACCCGCTGGTCTTACAGTGATACTTGCGCATCTGCGGCGTCCAGACACACGGCGGGAAATTGCGTGAGCCACGCGTCGGATACATTTCCGCTGCTCGAGAATGTTTCACGTGAAACGTGTCTGCGTTTGCAGACCCTGCAGGGCCTGGTAGAAAAATGGACCAAGACCATAAACCTTGTTGCCAATTCAACGATTCCCGATGCTTTCAAACGACACATCGTCGATTCCGCGCAGATATTTGACTTGGCGCCGCAGACTGCGCAGATCTGGGCGGATCTGGGCACTGGCGGTGGCTTTCCCGGACTTGTTATTGCTTGTATGGCGGTGGAGAAAAATCCGCGCCTTAAACTGATTTTGGTTGAATCAGATCAACGCAAGGCAACATTCCTTCGACATGCTGCGCAAACTCTTGATCTGATGATTGAAATACGGGCCGAACGGATCGAGACGACCACCCCGATTAATGCCGACGTTGTCTCCGCAAGGGCGTTGGCTCCGCTAAGGCAGCTGTGCAATTTCACGCACCGTCACCTCGCGTCTGGCGGAATTGCCCTTCTTCACAAGGGCGAAAAACACGCAGATGAGGTGATGATAGCACGTCAGCATTGGAACTTTGATCTTACGCAGATAGAAAGTATCACCGACCCGGCTGCCGTCATTTTGAGAATCGAAGGCCTTACGCATGTCTGATCCCCACAACGCATCCATGCCGAAAATCATCGCAATCGCGAATCAGAAGGGCGGCGTTGGAAAGACCACAACGGCGATCAACCTGGCCAGCGGTATGACCGAACTCGGTCTGCGCGTTCTCTTGATCGACCTCGATCCGCAGGGCAATGCATCAACGGGCTTGGGGGTAGAAACCGCCGACCGCCGGTTGACGAGCTATGATCTTATCCTCAATCAGCACGCCTTGGCAGAAGTGATCCAGAACACAGCCGTCGACGGACTTTTGATCTGTCCTGCAAATTCAGACCTCTCATCAGCTGATGTTGAGCTTGTCCAGAACCCCAATCGCAGCCAGTGTTTGCGCCAGGCACTGCACAAGGGATCGATTGAAAATCTTGATCTGGACTACATTTTGATCGATTGCCCTCCATCGCTCAGTCTTCTGACAGTGAATGCCTTGGTCGCATGCGACACTGTTCTGGTGCCGCTACAGACGGAATTCTTTGCCCTTGAAGGCCTGTCGCAGCTGATGCTGACAATTCGGGAAATTCGGCAAACCGCGAATTCAAACCTCAGAATTGAAGGCGTTGTCATGACGATGTTTGACGGGCGCAACAACCTGTCGCTTCAGGTTGAACGGGACGCGCGCGAAACACTGGGTGATCTGGTCTTTCAAACCATGATCCCGCGCAATGTTCGTGTCAGTGAAGCGCCGTCATATGCTCAGTCCGTGTTAAGTTATGATACCGCCTCGAAAGGATCTGAGGCGTATCGTGCCCTTGCGCGCGAACTGATTGACCGTCAAACCCCCGCACTGCTTCAGACCAAAGGGGCTGCCTGATGTCCAGATCACCAGAACGGCGGGGTCTTGGGCGTGGCTTGTCTGCCCTCATGGCTGATATTCAAACTGACGGTGTTTCAACCAACCCTGCTACGGCAGACTCGACCTCTCGCTCAGAACCGCTTGTTCCTGTTGAGAAAATAAGGCCAAATCCACAGCAGCCACGTCGGACCTTTGCACCGGAAGCTTTGCAGGAACTCGCCGATTCGATCCGCCAGAAAGGTATCTTGCAGCCCTTGATCGTGCGCCCCGTGGCCAACACGGACATGTATGAAATCGTTGCTGGTGAGCGGCGTTGGCGGGCGGCACAGATTGCCCAGATACATGCGGTTCCGGTCATCATCCGTGTTTTTGACGATGACGAAGTACTTCAGGTTGCCATCATCGAAAACATTCAGCGTGCTGATTTGAATGCCATCGAAGAAGCCGCCGCCTTTCGCCACCTGATGGATCGGTTCGGTCATACCCAGGAAAAACTGGCCGAAGCCCTGTCCAAAAGCCGGAGCCATATTGCCAATCTCTTGCGCCTTTTGAACCTGCCCGAAGATGTTCAGGCCCATTTGCGCGCAGGGCGTTTGACAGCCGGTCATGCCCGGGCGTTGATCACAGCCCCGAACCCGTCCGAACTGGCCCATATCGTGATTGATCAGAATCTGTCGGTGCGCGAAACCGAACAGTTGGTGAAATCACGGCAGCAGGGCAAAAAAACCCCGGATCTGCGAAAATCATTTCCAGTTCAAAAGGATGCTGACACCCGCGCTATTGAGGCGGACCTGTCTGCCAACCTTCGGATGGGCGTCACTATTTCGCATGAACCCGGCGGTGAACGTGGAAACCTGACGATCCGCTATAACACGCTCGACGATCTGGATTTGCTGTGTCGCGCACTTTCATCCCTGGCGCGCGACGGGTCGATCTAGGGTGGTCAGCCCATCACCAAAGACTTGATCACCTGATTAAGAACCATCCGCCCCTGCGCAGACGCCATCAGGTGACCGTTAGAAAACTCTATCATATTGATATCCCTCAAATACTTTATCTTAGCAGGGTCTATGTCTGCGCCGGTCATCGCGCAGTACCGATCCATCGCCACACCCTCGCGCAGCCGCAGTCCCATCATCAGATATTCTGCTCCGCGGTCAGGCCGTGAAAGGACCTCGCGTGCCCCCTCGCCGGTACCCGACTGCTCCACCTTTTGCAGCCACTCCCCCGGTGGTTTCGGTGTATCCGTGGCCCAACGAACGCCATCCAGTGTTAAACGACCATGCGCCCCCGGCCCGATGCCTGCGTAGTCGCCTGCCCGCCAATAGATCAGGTTATGCCGGGATTCCGCCCCCATCCTCGCATGGTTCGACACCTCATAGGCAGGGTACCCCGCCGCTTCGCACAACCCCTGTGTCAGATCATAAAAGTCGGCCGCCAGGTCCTCGCCTGGCAGGCCCCTCAGCCCCCCCCTTGCAAGACGGTCACCAAAGGCCGTCCCCTCTTCAACTGTCAG
>JANMDH010000120.1:0-10268 GCA_031376195.1 Gemmobacter sp.
CGGCACGGGCACATGCGCCTGTCAGTACACCGGGCCAGTAGGCATCAGTTTTTGTGGCGGTTGGAGGAATTTGCCGACCGACCCGCGTCGGCACAGGATGCTGAGGATTTGAGTCTGCCGATGCTGATTGCAAACAAGGCGGGTGTGGTGGTGTTTTCCAACGGCGCGATGTGCAGGCTGATCGGGGGGCGACCGAACCATCTTGACCGTCTTTTTCCCAGCCTGACACTGAGGTCGGGTGAAGAGGTGACGGTGATGACCACAAACGGCCCGGTGCGCAGTTTTCTGGCGGAAATTGAAGGGGTGGGTGAACGACGCGAGATTTATTTGCTGCCCCCAACCAAGGGGATTGCCGACCCCGTCACGACTGAGGATTTTGAACACGTTCCAGTGGCTTTGATCCGCTTTAAGCCCGATGGGGCGCTGCGTCAGGCAAATCAGGCTGCGCGTGATTTGTTGGGGATCACCACGGCGGAACCGGTATCCGTGTCCGATCTTTTCGAAGGGCTGGGCCGATCAACGGCAGATTGGGTGGCCGATACCGCAGCGGGGCGCGTTCCGGGCGGTTCGGAAGTTCTGCGGCACAGACGGGCAGCGCAGGACACGTTTTTCCAGATTACCCTGCGACGTGAGGTGGATCAGGGTCAGGCGGGGGTTCTGGCGATCCTGAACGATGCAACGGCGCTGAAAACGATTGAGGCGCAGTTTCTGCAAAGTCAGAAGATGCAGGTCATAGGCCAGTTGGCAGGTGGGATTGCACATGATTTCAACAACTTGCTGACAGCGATTTCAGGACATTGCGATCTTTTGCTGCTGCGCCACGCCCCGGACGATTCCGAATATTCCGATCTGGTGCAAATCCATCAGAATGCGAACCGGGCGGCGGCCCTCGTGGGGCAGCTGCTGGGATTTTCCCGCAAACAGATGCTGCAACCCGAATGTCTTGATCTGCAGGAAGTTCTGTCCGATCTGACGCATCTTTTGAACCGTCTGGTGGGGGAACGCGTTTCGCTGCGCCTGACACACGCGCCGGGGTTGGGGACGATCCGTGCAGACAAGCGGCAACTGGAACAGGTGGTGATGAACCTTGTCGTGAATGCGCGCGATGCAATGTCGTCGGGCGGCACCATCCGCATCGAGACGGAGGCGTTGCATCTGGCCCAGGATCTGACCCGTGACAGGGCCGTCGTTCCAGCCGGAGATTACGCGGTGATACGGGTGCTTGATACCGGCTGCGGCATCGCGCCAGACCGCCTGAACCGGGTGTTCGAGCCGTTTTACACAACCAAACGCGCAGGCGAAGGCACGGGTCTGGGCCTGTCGATGGCTTATGGGATCATCAAGCAGTCGGGCGGGTTCATCTTTTGCGACAGCAGCCCCGGCCTTGGGACGGTCTTTCATCTGTATTTCCCGATCAATCTGACAGTGGACGCCCCGGCCCCTGTTCCCCAATCGCCGCCAAGCGCGGTTCTGCACCGCAGTTCGGGAGTGGTGTTGCTTGTGGAAGACGAAGCCCCGGTACGTGCCTTTGCCTCGCGGGCTTTGCGGTTGCGCGGATATACCGTGCTGGAGGCGGAGAATGCCGAAGATGCGCTGAAAACATTGGAGGATCCGGCGTTGGAGGTGGATATCTTCGTGACGGACGTGGTCATGCCGGGGATGGACGGCCCAAGCTGGGTGCGGATTGCCTTGCAGGATCGCCCGAATGTGCGGGTGGTGTTCGTGTCGGGTTATGCCGAAGAAAGCCTGTCGGAAAGTCAGGCGCGCATTCCGAATTCGGTGTTCCTGCCAAAGCCGTTTTCCCTGACCGAGCTGACGGAAACAGTACACCGCCAACTGCATTGGGTTCCCGACGCACATGATCGCAAAAACATGCGTCGGGATGCAAACGGGACCGAGGCGGTGACGGCATCATCGCGCCTTTCGTAACGGGGCCTGACTACCCGGACATCGTGCTGCACGTCGAAGAAACCGCAATCGCGGGTTCTTTATCATGGGACGGCTGGGTCGTATGCCAGCCGCCGCTTTCCGATTTGCGGGAGCCGAACATGGGCTGCGCGTGGTGTTCTGCCGGTGCGCCGGCCTGCCCTTAAATCGGCAGCAAGGGCCGGATCATGGTTCAGTCCACATTGGTCAGACCAACAACTGTCATCTGCACACCCCGTGCCCTGCAAACGGGAGGCAGATCAGAACCGTCTTGCAACGCCAGTCAGTGCGGATCTGACCTAAAGCGCCAGAAGTGCGCGTGCACGTAGGGCGACGGCGGCAGAGGTGCCGCTGACGCGGATGCGGTGGTTGCTGCCGTTTGCTGCGGCGCTGACGCCACTGCTACGGCTGTCTTGATCAACCAAGGCATTTTCTGCCGGTACGGTCCCATCGGAATTTCGTCCCGAATACCAGGCTTGTCCCGGATCATGCCCAATCAGATGTTCCCGCGCCTCAACCGCCATGACACCCCGGACGGAGGCGAGCAGGGACAACGTGCCCGACCGCACCACGACTGAGTCGGGGTCGTCGGTGAGTGGATAGTTGCCGAGTGAATCCTTGTCCTGATAATCAGTGTCCAGAAGCGAAGAGGCCCGGCGCGGAAACGGCCCGTCCAGCCGCCAGTCCCGGTCATCGCGCAGAACCCAAAGCCGGACCTCATCGGTGGCCGCAAAGGAAAGGGTCCAGTCACCCGATGGAGCGGGGCGCAGGCCGTCCGGCTGCCATCCGGTCGGCGCAAGAACCAGGCGCAGGCGGGGTCTGGACGGGATGGTTGCCGTGGCGGCGGTGTCGCGAAACCGGATCAGCAGTCCGACCAGATCGGGACCGCGCCGGATCAGGACCGCCTGTCGTTGTTTCAGGGCGGCAACGAAGGGTGCGCCTGTGGGTGGCGCGATCCTCGCCTTTTGGGTCACAGACGGGGGGACGGATGGGGTGACGATCACCTCGACCGCGTTTTGGGAAAAGTCATCTGGGGGTAGACGCCATCGGACTGTCTGTTCAGGGTCCGCCGCGGCAACCGGCATCAGATGGGCACAGCAGCGATCTTGCAGCTGATTGCCAGCGGGCAGCAGAAGTTTGATATCCCGGCCGTGAACAGCGGGGTCAACGCTTGCCCTTGCGCGGTCTAGAACACGCGCGACTGCCTGCGCGGCGGGGTGCGAGCCATCTTGCGGACCTGCACTGAACCCCCAAGGCAGCATGATGACAAGGGGTATATCGGTGAAGCCATGGGTCAGCCTGATCGCAGCCTCGATCATCAGGGGCAGAACGACGGAGAGGGTGTCGCCATCTGCATCCCGTAACAGTTCCAGCGGCAGTTCGATTCCGAAAAGGGCGGTCGTGTCCGCCGTGCCGGGGGGCAGGCCCGCCATCAGATCGGCCATAGCAGTGCCGTGCCACAAGGCGTCAGGTGCGCCACCGGATTGGCCATACCAGCTGCCAGGAAAATCCTGTGCCAGGGCAGTGGTCACCTTATCCGTCCCGCCGGGTTGATCGGCCAGTCTGCACATGGCGTCGACCGCCGCCGCATCGAGCAGGGTCAGCGCAGATTTTCCGGCGGCTGGTGCGTCGAAATCCAGAAACCACATGCCCTTGAACCGGGGTGCGTCCGGCCCTCGAAAACGGTCATTCCAGAAGGCGATTCCGATGTCGATGATGACGGCGATCTGTGTCGGGCGCGGGCCGTTGTCGGGTTCAAGCGGATCAAAAGCAAGGTTGAACGCGGCATCCACGTCGGCGCGGCCCGACAGCGACGGGGGGCCGAACAGACAGCGGTGGGGTGCCGTTTCGCCGTCTGCAAGGTCCAGCATGATCTTTCCAAGGGCGGAGGGGTTATTCTGGGTTTTGGCGGACAGGATGTAATACTTTGCCGCCTGTCGCGGCTGCGGACTGTCAGGATCTGGCAGTGCGATCAGGACGCGGCTTTTCGCGAGGGGCGGCGATGCCCATGTCCCAAAGGCGGCAGGAACATAGTTGTAAGGTAAAAGGTCGTCGCTAAGGTCAATGGGGGGCTCGAATGTCAAATCATCGGTCATCACGCGCCTGCCGATCCGGCATCCCCAAGAACCCTGTCGGCCAGCCATGTCAGGATGCCATTGGCAGGAAGGCCTGCTGCAAATTTGTTCGGCTGCAGGCGCAGGACCGGGGATAGAATCGCATATTGTTCCACCGAAACACTGTAGAGCCCGGCAGATGGGGTTGTCGTCGCGTCGAACACAATCTCGGCATAAGGGGCTGCCCCCCGGCGCAGGGACGTGCCGAAGACCTTGGTGGCGATGTGATCGCCCAAAAGGTCGCCCAGAATGGCCCCGGCATGGTGATCCACGGGGTAATGCACCCCGGCATAGCCACGGTTCAGCGCAATCCGCCCCGCCATTTCGCGCAGTTGCACATAGCGTTTTGGGTAAAGCCCGCCAAGCACGGCTGCTGCCGCAAATGCCTCGGTTGCGTGACCACTGGGAAAGGCGCTGTGCGATGGTGTGCGGATGACGGGTGCAAGGTCGGGTGCCAGGGCATCGGGGCGCGTCATGCGCATGATATCCTTGATTTCGGTCGCCACCCGAAAGGCCACATCCTGCACCGAATCGAGCAGCATCATGAGCCAGGGATGCGTGTCCGCCGCAATCGGCAGGCACAAGCCCAGAAAGCTGTGAATGTCGGACTGCTGCATCACGATTTCGGCCAAACGGTCATCGCGGTTCCATTTCTGGGCGCGGATAGCCTCCACCTGGGCTTTCCAGAATGCGACATTGCCCGCCGTATCGCGCGTATCCAGCCCGAGCTTAAGCAGGTCTGCGGCGCCCGCACTCAGTCGGGCCGTGCGGTTCAGGTCCGCATAATCGGGTGCTTGCGCGACCGTGAGCCCTTGCATCAGCCGCGCACCAATCAGGTGGCTGCGGTGACGGCCATTCAGACGCCGGTAATAATCGTCGGGGGACGGCCGCGCCCAAAGATCGGCTGCAATATCAAAGGGTCTGCTTTTGAAGGCGAGCATGGCGGATTGCAAAGCCTCGCTCAGCAACAGGGATGATGCCTGACCGATGCCCGCGAGTTCGCCTTCGTCAAAATCCGTCTTGTTGGTCTTGTTCGTCTTATTGGTTTTGTTCGTCTTGTTCGTCGTTGCCATGATCCCTCCGTTATGTGGAAGTCGATTGCGCCTTCGATGCCCCCTGTTGCGACGGTGTGCGCCGATTGGCCCACCACGCGGCATAGTCACCTGCGAACCGAACCAGCAGCGCATCGGTGACGTTTGGCATGATGATGGCGTGCGCAAGCCCTTCATGGCAAGCCAACTGATAAGTCTTTACGATCTGTTCCGACGGTTGGGGAAAAACCACCGTCAAGGCGTGCGGGTTGCACAGTACATCCACACCAAAGCCGCGCAGCGTTTCGGCAACGACCTGTGCGCGCAGGCTGCAGGTGAGCGCGTCCTGCGCATACCCGCCATAGCCATGCCCGATCAGCCGGGCCCAGATTGCCAGAACGGCATGCCCGTTGCGCGATCCCATCAAGGTGGTGTCGTTGGACCGCAGATAGGCCACCGCTTGTGCAATCCGCTCGATATGGCGCCTGCGGCAAACAAGCGCGCCGCAGGGCATCGGCGTTCCGATCATCTTGTGGCCCGATGTGGAAATGCTGTCGATGTCTGCCTCAAAGCTTGGCTGGATATCGGGCAGCGCGTCTTGCAGAAACGGCAGAACCATGGCGTTCAACGCGCCGTCCACGTGAATATACCGTTGGTCGCGATCATAGCCCGCAGCAGCAAGGGCGAGGATTGCACCCGCGATGTTGTCATGTGCGCCCTTCATCGTGGTGCCGCTTGTCAGGGCGACGATGACCGGGCGTCCTTTCAATGCTGTCAGGTGGGCTGCAAAATCGGCAAGGTCAATCTCTCCGTTCGCCAGACTGGCCACTTGCACGGCGGGGATGCGCAGGATGCGCGCTGCCTTTGGCAAGGAATAATGGGCATCTGCACTGTGGATCAGAACCGCATCCGGCAGCATCTCGCGCCCCAGATAGATGCCCCAGAGATTACCTTCGGTCCCGCTTGTGCCGATTGACCCCCAATATTCGGTCGTGTCGTGGCACCCCCAAAGCCGCATCAGCCACGTGATGGCCTCGCGTTCTTCTGCGCAGACTTCGGAGGCATAGTGTGACCCGGCGTAGGGATCGCCCAGATTGTTGATCAGATAGTCACCCAGCAAAGGGGGAACAGACGGGGTGAATGACAAGTTGTACGGATATCCCAAATGGGTGGCATGCGCCGCCAGCATCCGCGCCTCGATCTGCGTGAACTTGGCAAGCAGGGTTTCGTCCCGTCGGACCTGCGACAAGGGCGTTGCAAAACTGCGTTCCGTCTTCATGTTCGCCATCCCTTTGATTTCCATGCGCGACGCGGGCATGAAGATCATGCGCCGGGCATTGGAGGCGAGGTTAGAAAGGTTGCGTCATCGGCCCGTCATCGGCGACTGGCGGGCAGATTTCGTTGGGTTTGACCATTGCCGACGTCGCCATCCAGCTTTGTCAGACAACGGTTTCGCCGCCGTCTTTGACCAGAAGTCGGCGCGTCATATTGCCTGATCTGTGCGGCACCAGAAACGGCACAGCGCCAGCCATTTCGTCAACCGGCGGCCAATGGCCCATCTTAACTATCATCTTAAAGGTGGCTTTCGCGCCGCGCGCAGGCTGAAAATCCTTATGGACCAAGTGGTTGCGCAGTTCATCCTTACATGACAACGGGAATCGTCATACGGCAAGTGCGTTAAAGATCGCGGAAAGGCGGGCTGCTTCTTCCTGCAAACCGTAAGGCGGGTTCACCGTGAACAGGCCTGATCCTACCATCCTGTGCCCGTCGCGCAGCGGGGGAAATGTCACCTCGTGCCGGGACGCGCCCGGAAAGGCGGCTGTCAGGCTGTTCAGCATCGTGCCGTGCGCGCCTGAGGTCAGGATCGGATACCACACCATCAGAACCCCGACATTCCACTTCCGGTGGATCGCCTGCATTGCCTTGGGGATCGACTGATAGTCTTCCTTCACCTCGTAACTCGGGTCGATCATCATCAGTCCCCGGCGCGGCGTGGGCGGGCAGATGGCCAGGGCCATCGCCAGACCATCCGCCTGCCGAACGTGCGCGCCCCAGGGCCCCAGCACCCCCAGCAGGGCCGCATGTTCCTGCGGGTGCAGTTCGGCCAGATGCATCGTATCGCCCGGCCGCAGGGTCAGCGCCGCGATCAGGGGGCTGCCGGGATAGGCGTCCCGCCCGTTCTGGGCCCGCGTCTCGATCAGCCTGCGGCGGTAGGGGTGATCGGGGGCAAATGCCTGTTCCAGCCGTGCGATGCCCCCTGCTGCCTCGCCGGTTTTCAGCGCCGCCTCATCGGTCAGGGTATACAGACCCCGCCCCGCATGGGTTTCGATATAGGTCAGCGGTTTGTCCTTTTGCGTCAGGTAATCCAGCGCAACTGCCAGCATCGCGTGCTTTTGCACGTCTGCCAGATTCCCCGCGTGAAAGGCATGTTGATAGGACAGCATGACGCATCGCTAACCCGGATCATCGGGCGGGGCAACGACGGGGTTGAGGCGTTGACCATCGCATCCGAGCATCACAGACAGTGAAAGTCTGATCATCGGGGAACCGGCGGCCATCTTGCCGGTTGAAACTGTGGCGTGCTTCGGTCAAAGACGGCAGGCGATCTTAGTCAGGATGAATCCATGGAAATTTTTACGCAAGCGGGCTTTATCGCCCTGATGCAGGTCATCGGCATTGACCTTGTTCTGGCGGGCGACAACGCCATCGTCATTGGCCTTGCCGCCGCAGGTCTGCCAAAGGAACAGCGGGGCAAGGCTATCCTTGTCGGCATCATCGCGGCCACCGTCATGCGCATCGGCTTTGCCATGGTCACCACGCAACTGCTTGCCATTGCTGGACTTCTTCTTGCCGGGGGCATCCTTCTGCTGTGGGTCTGCTGGAAAATGTGGCGCGAATTGAGCGCGGGGCACGGCCACGAGCAGGACGCGATGGAGGCCCTGGCCGAGGCTGACCTGAACGCCGACGGATCGGTCGCCACGGGCGCGCCGAAGAAGACTTTCGCCCAGGCCGCCTGGCAGATCGTCATCGCCGACGTGTCGATGAGCCTGGACAATGTGCTGGCCGTCGCGGGGGCGGCCCGCGATCATCCGACGGTCCTGGTCATCGGCCTGATCCTGTCGATCGCCCTGATGGGTCTTGCCGCGACGTTTATCGCGCGCCTTTTGAACAAGCACCGCTGGATCGCCTATGTGGGTCTGGCGATCATCCTTTACGTTTCGCTTGAAATGATCTGGCGCGGCTGGAACGAGGTGGAGCCGATGGTGATGGGGATGGTCGGCTAGGCGGCGACGCCGGGAATATCGGGGGCGGGAATGACCCGCCCCGGTTTTGCCATCACGACCCTGCGGACTGGTTAACGCAAATCCGGCGCGGCGCGCGCGGGTCATGAACGCTATTGCCGCAGTGGCCGCATAAGGGGCTGAAACTGCGGGGAAAAGAACGTCTTCCCGGCGTCTTCCCAACGTCTTCTTTACGTGCGTACGTTTGGGCGGAGCCACCGTTGTGATGATGGTCGACAGGATGGTCTTTCAACCTGCGATAGCACACCATTAGAAGGCGGGAATGTGGGTTGGCGCTGAGGAGCAGGGCGCAGGTGGTGTGTGGGTAAGTCATTGACATATACGCCAATGGCGTGTAAATCAGATGACGGATCGTCTGACCGTTGTCGAGATGCCCGATTTCATGCGTCAGGCGAAGACGGCCATGACCGATCAGGAGCGGATGGAGTTGATCGACTATCTGTCGGCGAACCCTGACGCGGGTGTCGCCTTGGGTGGGGACTTGTACAAGGTTCGGTTTGCGCGGGCTGGCGGGGGCAAAAGCGGTGGTTTCAGAACGATCCACTATTACAACGCAAACACCGGGCCGTTGTTCCTGCTGACGATGTTCGCCAAGAACGAAAAGTCGAGCCTTTCCAAGGTTGAAACGGACGGTCTGATAAAACTTGGGCGGGAAATTGCCCTGTGGTACGGGAAACGGCAATGACAAGCGAAGCCTTCAAGCGGATCGAACAGGGCCTGAAAGAGGCGCTCGCCTTTGCCAGGGGCGAAGGGGAGGGGATTGTCCACATCATCGAAGTTCCTGACCCCGAGGTACGGCACATCCGCGCCCGCACGGGGCTGTCGCAGGCGGAATTTGCGCGGTCCATCGGGGTGAAGAAGGCGACGCTGCTGAACTGGGAACAGGGGCGGCGCAAGCCGGACGGCCCGGCGCGGGTGCTGCTGGCGCTGATCGATAAGGAACCGGGGATTGTGCAGCGGGTGTTGGGGTAGGGTGCGTGTTTGCACGCACCGATCCGCCTAGATGGTGCGCAATGAATGCGCACCCTACGGGCTTGCTTGCTGATATTATTTCAATATTTTAAACTCTTTAAGGCAACAGTATCTTCCTTTTCTTCCACTATCACAAATGCAGGGCCTGTTCCCGATAGTTCGAATAAAGCTATCTGAGAGATATCCATAAGCTTCAAATGCAATGTGCCTCATATTGGCAGCTTCCGGACCCCTAGGTTCTGTAACTTCCCCATTTATATTAGATGACCATCCTAATGTATTAAGATTTTTGAGGTTAAAGTAGTCTTCATCTAGGCCTGAGTCGACATGCCCCCCTCCATCTGTCTCCGCAATGTTTAGAACTAAGTCTTTGCGTGAAAAAACTTTCGGTTTGTTGTCACGAATGACAGGCTCCTCCCACCAATTTTGAAATGACAATTGACGTGGTGGTATCGGGATTTGGTCCAACAGGGGAATATATGATATCCCGTCATGCCCCATTCGCATCGCAGTCAAGCAAGACTCTGGGATCAGATTGTCTGGAAAAAAAGTAAATCCATATGCAATAACCGGATACTCAAGAAGGCTAAGTTGATTTGCTAATGCTTTACTTTGCCCTTTTGAATGGAAAAGTATTCTCAGACAGATTGCAATCTGTTCATACACTTCTTCATGGCCCCCATCAAAAGCCACCATTGATCGCTTTAAGTGTCGAAGCTGGTTCTTCAGCTTTTCCTGTAAATTAGCGTTAGAGACTGGAACTCTATTTTGCTTCATTATCGCCCTCACACCAGCCGCGCCCCCTCCACCGCCGCCCGCACGAAATCCGCGAACAGCGGGTGCGGGGCGAACGGCTTTGATTTCAGTTCCGGGTGGAACTGCACGCCGATGAACCACGGGTGGTCGCGCCATTCGACAATCTC
>JANMDH010000195.1:0-3626 GCA_031376195.1 Gemmobacter sp.
GCTGATGGACTGGGTTCTGGCGGCGGTTCCGGCATGACGGCGCGGATTGCGATCGTGATCGTGTCGGACCGGGCATCGCGCGGGGAATACGAGGATAAGGGCGGGCCTGCAGCGGAAACATGGCTGCGCCGGGTGATCACATCGCCCGTGGAGATTGCGCGGGTGATCATCCCGGACGGGCGGGTGTCGGTGGCAGAGACGTTGCGGCGGCTGGTGGATGTGGAAGGGTATGACCTGATCCTCGCCACCGGGGGGACGGGCCCCGCACCACGCGACGAGACACCCGAGGCGATGGCGGATGTGGTGGACAAGGACCTGCCGGGGTTTGGCGAGTTGATGCGGGCAGTGTCCCTGCGCGAGGTGCCGACGGCAATCCTGTCGCGGCAGGGGGCGGGGACGCGGGGAAAATGCCTGATCATCACGCTGCCGGGGAAACCTTCGGCGATTGCGACCTGTCTGGATGCGGTGTTCCCGGCAGTGCCCTATTGTCTGGACCTGATCGGGGCAGGGCGCGTGGAAACGGACGCGGGCCTGTGCAAGGCGTTCAGGCCGGGGGGCTGAGCCCATCTTCTGTCTGAAAGTATCCCCGCCGGAGGCATAAATTTTCGCAGAAAATTTAGAGCTGAAACGACTTTTCTGCGAAAAAAACAGGCGATTTACGCCGAAATCCCGACATCTGCCTGTGCCACGGCGACCGATTTCAGGATGGCGTAACAGCCGACCCCTTCGGTCAGCGACAGCGCATCCGCCGACCGGCGGGTGATGCGGGCGAGGATCAGATCCTCGCCCGCGCGCAGTTGCACGAGTGCCCCGGGGCCATCGCCGCGCCGGATTTGCGTGACGGTTGCGGGCAGGATGTTCAGGGCGGACAGGCCTTCGGGCCGGGTGCGGGACAGGATGACATCCTGTGCCGCGATGCGCAGGCGCAGGGGGGTGCCGACCGGGGCGTCAACGCGGGGCAGGAACAGGCTGCCGCCTGCCCCCGCAAGTTCGGACAGGCCATCGGGATGTTGGGCCGTAAGGCGGGCAGTGATGATCGACCCGGCCTGACGCAATCCAAGGCGGGGGGCGAGGTCGGGGTCAGACAGCAGGGCGGCGGCGGGACCGGCACGCAGGACGCGGCCCTGATCGATCAGGACAAGGGTGTTGGCAAGGCGGGCAACCTCGTCCAGCGCATGGCTGACATAGAGGATGGGCAGGCGAAACTCATCGCGCAGGCGTTCGAGGTAGGGCAGGATTTCGGCCTTTCGGGCATCGTCCAGTGCTGCGAGGGGTTCGTCGAGCAGCAGCATGCGGGGGGCGGACAGCAGGGCGCGGCCAAGGGCGATCCGCTGACGCTCGCCCCCGGACAGGCCGTGGATGCCGCGATCCAGCAGGGGGCCGATGTCGAGCATGTCGGTGACGCGGGGCAGGTCGTCTGCACCGCTGCGCCCCGCGAACCAGCGTCCGTAGGTGAGGTTCTGGCGGACAGAAAGATGCGGGAACAGGCGGGCGTCCTGAACGACGGTGGCGCTGCGGCGGCGGTGGGGGGGGAGGTGCAGCTTGCGGCGGGTGTCCATCAGCACCTGACCTGCCAGCACGATCTGCCCGTGATCGGGGCGCAGCAGGCCTGCGATGGCACTGACGACGGTGGTCTTTCCGGCCCCGGAACGCCCGAACAGCGCCGTGACACCCGGCGGGGCGGTGAACGCCAGATCAAGGATGATGCCCGGATACCGGTGCTGAAGCGTGACCTGCAGCATCAGCCTTGCCCCGAAATGCGGCGGGCGACGCGGCGGGACAGAACTTCGGACAGGATAAGTGCGGCCGTCGCAACGGTGATGGAGATGGCGACTAGGCGGAAGGCCTGCGAATCACCACCGGGGACCTGAAGGAAGGTATAGATGGCGGAGGGCAGGGTCTGGGTCTGGCCGGGAATATTGGCGACAAAGGTGATGGTGGCGCCGAATTCGCCCATCGCCTTGGCAAAGGCGAGGATGGCCCCGGTCAGGACACCGGGCAGGATCAGGGGCAGGGTAACGGTCAGAAAGACCATCGGCGGGGATGCGCCGAGGGTGCCTGCGGCCTGTTCCAGTTTGGGGTCCACCGCCTCGATCGACAGGCGGATGGCGCGGACCATCAGGGGGAAGGCCATGACGGCGGCTGCAAGGGCGGCACCTGTCCAGCGGAAGGCGAAGATCAAACCGAACGTTTGTTCAAGAAAGGCCCCGACCGCGCCTTTGCGCCCGAAAGTGAGCAGCAGAAGATACCCCGTAACGACCGGGGGCAGGATCAGGGGGAGGAGCACGATGCCGTTCAGAAGGCCGTGGCCGGGGAACCGTTTGCGGGCCAGAACCCAGGCGATGGCGATGCCGAAGGGCAGGCTGGCGATCGTGGCCCAAAGGGAAACCCGCAGGGACAGACCCACGGCCTGCCATTCCGGGGGGGAAAGCCAATCATCCATGATCTATTTCAGCATGGAAAAGCCCTGTGCTGTAAAGACCCTTTCCGCCGCATCCGATGTCAGGTGATCCAGAAAGGCGGCAGCGTTGGGGGCGTCTGACAACAGGGCGGCGGGGTAGCGGATGGGGTCATGGCTGCCCTCGGGGAAGGTGGCGACGACAGAGATGGCATCGCCTGCGGCCTTGGCGGCAATCGCGTCGGAGCCGTAGACGATGCCCAAACCTGCCTCGCCCGTCGCGACAAGGGCGAGGGCGGCGCGGACGTTTTCGGTTTGGGCGACCAACAGTTCGGCCTTGGTCCAAAGGCCGAAATGTTCCAACGCCTGTTTGCCGTAGACACCGGCCGGCACGGCATCGACCTGCGCCATAGCGAGTTTCCCGGGGCCGACCACTGTGGCGAGATCAAGATCAGGGCCGAGCGTGAGTGCCGGGGCCGCGGCGCCGTGGGCGATCAGGACAAGGGTATTGCCGAGCAGGTCAATGCGGCTGTCGGGTTTGATCAGGGACTGTTCCTGCAAGGCATCCATCCATTCCGGGCTGGCGGACAGGAACAGATCGGCGGGGGCACCCTGTTCGATCTGTTTGGCGAGTTGCGGGCTGCCTGCATAGGAAATGGTGACGGGATTGCCGGTTTCTGCCTGCCAATCGGCGGCAATCGCATCAAGGGCGTCCTTGAGGCTGGCGGCGGCAAAAACGGTGATGGAATCGGCCCGCGCGGCGATCGGGGCCACGGCAAGAAGGGCCGACAGGATCAGGGGGCGAAGGGGCATGGGCGGGCCTGTGTGCGATATGTTGGTGGGAATATATTGGCTGGGGTCCAACCCAAAGCAAGCGTTATTTCTGATCGGATATATCGCGCAGCCGGGCGGTCAGGCTTTGGAGTTGATCCGCGCCGTCCTGCAGCAGCACCTGTTCGAGCGCGCGAAATTCGGCCAGCACGGCCAGCCCTTCATCGGTGATGAAGGCCCCGCCGCCAGCCGCGCCGCCGCGTGAGCGTTCGACAAGGGGCAGGCGGAACATGGTGTTCATGGTTTCCACCAGTTGCCAGGCGCGCTTGTAGCTCATCTTCATCTGGCGGCCTGCGGCGGAGATGGAGCCGGTGTCACGGATGGCCTGCAGCAGATCGGCCTTGCCGGGGCCGAGCATGGCATCATCGGCAAAGTGGATGCGCAGGCGAAGGCGGGG
>JANMDH010000220.1:0-1697 GCA_031376195.1 Gemmobacter sp.
GGCGTGATCCACGGGATGGGCTTGTGAACAATGGCGTAGCCGGGTGCGCGCGTCTTTGATCAGGATCAGTTTCGGTTTTTTTGGGGCAGGGCACCGGGGACGGGCGGGGCAGGCGGCGTACGGGCGGGGGACTTGTGAACCAGTCGGGCCGCAGGATAGCGTCCGGGAGCAAAAAGGGGGGGCAGCATGCAGCCATTGACCTGTTTCAAGGCCTATGACGTGCGCGGGCGGGTGGGGGTGGACCTGACCTGCGAGATCGCGGCGCGGATCGGGCGGGCCTTTGCACAGGTGATGGGCGCGCGGGTGGTTGTGCTGGGCCGGGATGCACGGGCGTCTTCGCCGGATCTGGCTTTGGCGGTGACGCAGGGTCTCATCGCGGCGGGGGCGGATGTGATCGACCTTGGCCTGTGCGGGACAGAGGAGGTTTATTTTGCAACCAGCCATTTTGGCGCGGATGGCGGGGTGATGGTGACGGCATCGCACAACCCGATCGGCGACAACGGGATGAAACTGGTGGGGGCAGGGTCGGTTCCGCTTGACCCCGGAACCGACATGGCGCGGATCAGGGATGTGGCGGAACGGCGTGATTTTGATCCGGTGCCGACGGCGGGCCGGATGCGGGCCGGGGGGGCGGACGTACGGTCAGCCTATGTGGCGAGGGTGCTGTCGTTTGGCGATCTGCAGGCCCTGCTACCTTTGAAGATCCTTGTGAATGCGGGCAACGGTGCTGCGGGGCCGACATTTGATGCGATTGCGGCGGCACTTGGGGCGCAGGGCGCGCTGTTGCGGTTCGTGCGGATGCACCATGACCCGGACCCGGCGTTTCCCCATGGCGTTCCGAACCCGATGCTGGCGGAAAACCAGGGGGTTACGGGGCAGGCCGTGGTGGCCGCGCAAGCGGATTTCGGGGTGGCGTGGGACGGGGATTTCGACCGCTGTTTCCTGTTCGATGACAAAGGCCGCTTTGTGCCGGGCGAATACGTGGTGGGGCTGCTGGCGAAGGCGTTTCTGGCGCGGGATAAGGGTGCCGTGATCGTGCATGACCCGCGCGTGATCTGGAACACGCAGGATATTGTCGCAAAAGGCGGGGGGCGGGCGGTTCTGGCGCGGACGGGGCATAATTTCCAGAAACGGGCGATGCGCGATCACGACGCGGTTTATGGCGGGGAAATGTCGGCGCATCACTATTTCCGGGCTTTCATGTCATGCGACAGCGGGATGATCCCGTGGCTGATGGTGGCGGGGTTGATCAGTGAAGGGGGGCAAAGTCTGGCGCAGATTCTGTCAGACCGGATTTTGGCCTTTCCGTCATCAGGCGAGATCAATTTCAAGGTGGCGTCCCCGGGGGCGGTGGTGGCGCGGGTGCGGGCCGTGCTGGAACCCGAGGCGGACGAGGGCGATGACAGGGACGGGCTGAGCCTGACTTTCGCCGATTGGCGGATGAACCTGCGGGCGTCGAATACCGAAGCGTTGTTGCGCCTGAACGTCGAGGCGCGGGGTGACGCCGGATTGGTCAGGGCCGGGGTGGCGCGGATCAGGGCGATAATTCAAAGTTGACTTTGATCCAAAGGCTGCTAAATGAATGTTCATTCACGCAGTGACGACGCCTGAATCAGTGTGCAAATTGTTCCCGGTGCCCCCCCCGTCAGACATGAAAGCCAGCCATGCAACTGCCTGCGAACAGCCCCGACCAGCGC
>JANMDH010000240.1:0-4351 GCA_031376195.1 Gemmobacter sp.
CCCCGCCGTCATCATCCACAAACCCCGGCAACCCCAGCCGCGCCCCAAGGTCGATCAGCACCGACTGGAATCCCCGCACATCCCGGTCCGGTTCCACCACCGGCCAGCGGATCGCATCTCCCGCCGCCCCCGGTTCACTGATCGGCCGGTCCAGCAGACTGATGCAGTCATGCCGTTCCACATAAGTCGTATCCGGCAGGATCAGGTCCGCATAGGCCACCATTTCCGACGCATAGGCATCCGAATAGATGATCCGCGGGATCACATATTCGCCGTCCGCCCCCTTCTCCGTCAGCATCTCCATCGTCGCCGTGGTGTTCATCGACGAATTCCACGCCATGTTCGCCATATACAGAAACAGCGTGTCGATCCTGTAGGGATCGCCCGCATGCGCATTCGCGATCACCATGTGCATCATCCCGTGCGCTGCCATCGGCGCATCCCAGGAAAACGCCTTGTCGATCCGCGCGGGCGTGCCATCCGGTTTCAGGGCCAGCGATTCCGGCCCCCGCACATACCCCAGATGCGGCCCGCTCAACGGCTGGCCCGGCCTCGCCTCGAAATGCGGCGACGGATGCGCCTCCATCGGTTTGGGATAGGGCGGTTTCAGACGGTATGACCCCGGCGTTTCCACAGCCCCCAGCACAATCTGCAACAGATGCAAGGCGCGCGCCGTCTGGAACCCGTTCGAATGCGCCGAAATCCCCCGCATCGCATGAAAACTCACCGGACGCCCGATGAACTGCCGATGCGCGTTCCCCCGGAAATCCACCCAGTCCTGATCAATCACCACCGCCTCGTCAAACGCCGCCGATGCCAGTTCCGCCGCCAGCGCCCGGATGCGCGCAGCAGTGACCCCCGTCCGTTCCGCCACCGCCTCGGGCGCATATTCCGCCGACAAGTACCGCTCTGCCAAATGTTGGAAGACTGTCCGGTTGCCCTCGAACACTGCCCCCAGATCAGGCTCCACCCCTTTGCCATCCCACGGCATCGGCCGACCCGAACGGCGGTCAATCACCATTGGCTGGCTTTCGGCATCCCGCACCAGCAGGCCCTTGGTCGGCCCCTCCGCCTCGGTCACCAGACAGGCCGCATTCGTCCACTGCGCGAGGTAGTCAAGATCCACCTTCCCCGCCTCCAGCAGGCAATGCACCAGCGCCAGGATCAGCAACCCGTCCGTCCCCGGCGTGATCCCGATCCAGTCATCCGCAACCGCGTTGTATCCCGTCCGGATCGGGTTCACCCCGATCACGCGGCAGCCCCTGCCCTTCAGCTTTCCCAGACCGATCTTGATCGGATTGCTGTCGTGATCTTCCGCCACCCCGAACAGCACGAACAGCTTTGTCCGCTCCCAGTCCGGCTGCCCGAATTCCCAGAACGCCCCGCCAATCGTGTAAATTCCCGCCGCCGCCATGTTCACCGAACAGAACCCGCCATGGGCCGCGTAGTTCGGCGTCCCGAACATCTGCGCCCAATATCCTGTCAGGCTCTGGCTCTGATCCCGCCCGGTAAAGAACGCCAGCTTTTCCGGTGCCGTCTCGCGCAGCGGTTTCATCCACGACACTGCCGTCGCCAGCGCCTCGTCCCACGAAATCGGCTCAAACGCCCCCGATCCGCGCGGTCCCACCCGCCGCATCGGCGTTGTCAGGCGCGATGGTGCCGTGATCTGCTTGATCCCCGCCGCCCCTTTGGCGCACAGCACCCCCTTGTTGATCGGATGATCCCGGTTGCCCTCGATATAGGTCACGCGACCGCTGGTCAGATGCACATTGATCCCGCAGCGGCAAGCGCACATGTAGCAGGTCGTCTTGCGGACCTCGTCAGATACCGGCGGTGATATGTTCAGCAGCACTTTGGTCACAATCCCACCCTTCCCGCCCCGATCAGGGCCACCGCTTCCCTCGCTATATGCGACTCTTCCGCCGCCCGCACTATCCAGACAGCGACCCCGCTGCCGCTTTTGTGAAGCCGCATCGCATTGGCACGGTTCGCCGCCAAATCGTGCGAAACTCCGGCCCAGGCCAGCCCCTGCAAAATCCGCCCCCGCACCTGTGCATCGTTTTCCCCGATGCCCCCGGTAAAGACGATTGCGTCCAGGCCCCCCATCGCCGCCATCATCGACCCCGCCTGCCGCACCGCCCAATAACAGAAATGCTCAATCGCAAATGCGGCCTCTGCCGTCCCCGCCCCGTGCAGCGCCCGTATGTCGGAATGCCCGCCCAGCCCCAAAAGCCCGCTTTCCCGGTTCAGGATCCGCGCAGCCCCCTCAACCCCATGCCGCCGAGCCATGTCCAGCACCGCATTCCCGTCCACCATCCCCGCCCGCGTGCCCATCGTCAGCCCGTCCAGCGGCGAATACCCCATCGTCGTCGCCACCGACCGCCCCGCCCGGATCGCGCACAGCGACGCCCCGTTCCCCAGATGCAGCGCAAGCAGTCTTGCTGGCAGCGCATCCCCCGTCAGCCCCGGAAGGCGCGCCACCAGACTGGCATAGGACAGACCGTGGAACCCGTATCGCCGCAACCCCTGCGCACGCTCTGCCTGCGGCAGGGCATAGGTCGTGGCCAGCGCCGGGTTGTCCGCATGAAACGCCGTGTCGAAATGCACCGTCTGCGCCACCCCCGGCAGCGCCGCCTGCATCGCCCGGATCACGCTCAACGCAGGCGGATTGTGCAACGGTGCCAGGCCCACACATTCCTCGATCCCCCGCAGAACCCCCGGCGTCAGGCGCTGCGACGCCGTCAGGTCCGCCCCGCCATGCACCACCCGGTGCGCAATCGCACTGACCTGCCCCAGCGCATGCCCCGCGCCCTGCATCGCCGCAAGGATCACCGCCACTGCCGCCCCATGATCCGGCGCAGCACCGGCCTGCCGCCCCCCGATCTCCGTCACCGCCCCCTGAAACGCAGGCCCGCCGTCCAGCCCGAACAGCACCACCTTCAACGACGAGGACCCCGCGTTCAGCACAAGGATCATCCCGCCCTCACCACAGCGCCTTCAGCAGGCCAAGCCCCGCCAGCCCCGCCAGCAACACAATCGCGAACCGGCGAAAATCCTGCGGATCGGTGTTCAGGAAATGCCGCCCCCCCAGCCAGTTTCCAAAGAACGTCAGGGGCAACGCCATCAAAGAAGCCCACAGCGTGTCCCACGTCACCAACCCCGACCACCAGTAAAGCGGCGCCGCATACAGATCCAACAGCGGGAAATACGCGATCAGCGTGGCCCGGAACACCGCCGCCTGCATCGGCTGCGCCGCAAAGAACGCGGCAATCGGCAAGCCCCCCATCCCCGGCGCATTGGCAAGCCCCGACACCAGACCCGCCGCCACATTCCCCGCCACCCCCCGCACTTCCCCGCGCAACCGCCAGCCCATCAGCAGCACACCGCACATCACCAGCACATAGGCGGAAATCATCGCACGCGCCGTATCTTCGCTGACCCCCGTCAACCCCCACAGCCCCAGCGGCAATCCCACCGCCGCCCCCGCCATCAACAGCCAGACCCGACGCCAGTCCACATCCGGCCCCGCCCCCTTTGCCGCCTGCAGCGACATCGCCGTCTCCAGGATCACCACCACCGCCACAAAGTTCAACGGATTGCCCGCCAGCCCTGACGCGGCAATCACCATCGCCGAAAACCCGAACCCCGAATACCCCCGCACGAACGCCGCAGCCAGCACCGCCACCGCCATCCAGATTGTCCCGCCAAGACCCAGATCGAACGGCATCACACCATCTGCCGCCGCATATCCGCCCTGGATATCCCCGCCACCTCGACCGGTTTCTTCATCGCATCCCGCCGGAACGGCTCGCCCAGTTCCTGATTGATCATCGCCTCGATCAGCGTCGTCTTGCCCCCCGCCTGATCGATCAATGCTTGGCTCAGCGCCCCCCGCAATTCCTCCATCGTCCGCGCCTGCACCCCGATCAGCCCACAAGCCGTTGCAATCCCCGCATAACTCACGCCGCTGTCCAGTTCCGTCCCGATGAAATTATCCGCATACCACAGGGTCGAATTGCGCTTTTCCGCCCCCCACTGATAATTCCGGAACACCACCATCGTGATCGCCGGCCATTCCGCCCGCCCGATCGCCGTCAGCTCCGTCACCGCAATTCCGAACGCCCCGTCCCCCGCGAACCCCACCACCGGCACATCCGGGCAGCCGATCTTTGCCCCCACGATGCTCGGCAATCCATACCCGCACGGCCCAAACAGCCCCGGTGCCAGATATTTCCGCCCCGCCTCGAACGTCGGATACGCGTTCCCGATGGCGCAGTTGTTCCCGATATCCGATGAAATGATCGCCTCGCGCGGCAGCGCCTGCTGGATCGCCCGCCACGCCATCCGGGGG
>JANMDH010000243.1:0-13220 GCA_031376195.1 Gemmobacter sp.
TGGCCTTGACAGCGGCGCGCAGCGACTCCGCCTCTTCAATGACGGTGGCGAGGGGCTTTTCACACAGCACATGTTTTCCCGCCTGAAGGGCGCGCAAGGCGGCCGGGACGTGGAAAGGGTCAGAGGTGGCAATGACCACAGCCTCCAGATCAGGATCGGCGAGCATGGCGTCGTAGTCATTAAAACTGCGGGTCGGCGCATGGGTGGCGGCCATACGGTCGCGCAAGTCGTCTGCCACATCGCAAATGGCGTAAAGTTCCGCGTTGCGCGCCTTGGCGCAAGCCTCGAAATGGGCGGCCTGGGCGATGGGGCCGCAGCCCAGCACACCCACGCGCAGCAGTCTTTGGTCTTTTGCCGGCATCTCACGCTCCTGTCGCGTTGCGGTATTTCTGCACGACCGCGCCCACCATGCGGCGGATCAACGTGTCGGGCGTGGCATCGGCATCAACCAGCGCGCCGCTAACCTGCGCCACAACGCCGGAGGGCAGGTTCCCAGTGCCCAAGGCCGCCATCATCCGCGAAAGTGCCACCTGCACCCCCGCGTCGGGCCAGTAATAGCGCAGCCGGTCAGACAGGCCGAAAAGCATCATACGCTCCTCCTCCGGCCCTGGCGGCACATAGGCGCGCCAATGGGCGGGACGGGCGCGCATGGCGGTCAACAGCGCAGCAGTCACGCCCGAAGGCGGCACACCCATCAGCCGCTCCAGCCGTTCCAGCGCCATCACGGCCTGACGAAAGGCGAAGGTAAGTTCCGGGCCGACTTTCAGAATGGCGAAGTGGTCTTGCACCAGTGCTGCCAAAGCGGCGGGGCTTTGGTAATCGGTCGAGTGCGCCTCATACAGCGGGCCGTCCAGCGCGGGCGCGACCGCCGTCAGTGCGGCCGCGCGGGGGCGGTCATAGGCGATGATCCGGTCATTGCCAAAATCGACGCCCGGCTGCACCACCAGGCCTAAGACACGGGAAAAGACCGCCTCCATCCCGCGCGCCGCGAAAGCCGCGCGGTGCAAGGCCAGCGTCCGGCGGGCTGCTGCCGGCGTGGTCACAGCCGGTTCGGCCTGATGCAACGTTTCGCCCCCCGGCACCGGCACTTCGGTGCCGATCACATAATGCACCCTACCCCGTGCCACGCTTTCGGCCACCACACACAGATCGGCGGCGCGGTTGGCCATTTCCGGTTCTGACAGCGCCTCGCCATCACAGGGCATCGACGCATCGAGGTGGATTTTCGTGAACCCGGCGGTCACATAAGCCGCCACCATTTCGCGCGCCTTGGACATGGCCAGCGGAGCGGGGTCGGATGTCCACGGGCTCGGACCAAGGTGATCGCCCCCAAGGATCAGTCTGGCGGGGTTCACCCCTTCGGCACGGGCAATGCCCTTGACGAACGCCACAAAGCCCGCAGGCGTCATGCCGGTGTAACCGCCGAACTGGTTCACCTGATTGCAGGTCGCCTCGATCAGGATGGGGGCCGTGTCATGGCGGTAGCTGTGCAGGATGGCGGCGAGGGTCTGCGGATGGGCCGTGCACCATGACGGCAGGCCGCCGCCCTGCCTCGCCCGGTTGCGCGCGCTGATTTCCGTCAGCATGACACGGCCCTCACGGCATCAATTTCGGACAGGGACGAGTTGCCCTCCATCGGGCCCAGTTTTCCCACCGCCAGCGCACCGGCTGCATTCGCCCGCTCCAACGCCTGTCGCATCGGCTGCCCTGCGGCCTGCAGGGTGACAAAGGTGGCGCAGAAGCAATCACCCGCACCGGTCGGATCCACCACGGCAACAGGATGCGCCGGCAGGGCAAGGATGCCATCCGCATCGCGCCCGATGCAGCCCTGATCACCGCGCTTTAAAACTACGGCCCGGGCCCCCGCTGCCATCAGTCGGCTGGACCAGTCCGCAAAAGCCTCGCCGGGAAACAACAGAACGGCATCGGCGTCCGAGGGCAGGATATAGGTGGCCAGCGTCATCAGGCGGTTCACCGCATCCAGATAGCCCGGATCGTGCAGCAGTTCGGTCCGGATGTTGGGATCAACCGAAATGGCCACGCCGCGCGCGTGCAGGCGGATGCAGATATCCACCGCCGCCGACCGCATCGCGGCATCGCCCAGCATGGAGCCGGAGATGTGCAGAACTGTGATTCCGGCAGCCATGAACCCGG
Source organism: Gemmobacter sp. (assembly GCA_031376195.1). Classification (GTDB taxonomy): domain Bacteria; phylum Pseudomonadota; class Alphaproteobacteria; order Rhodobacterales; family Rhodobacteraceae; genus JANPIX01. The sequence goes on from JANMDH010000243.1 coordinate 2,155, forward strand.
CCTCAATCTCGGCACCCGATGGCAGACGGGATGCGGCAGAATGCGCCATGTTGAACACGAAATCGCGGCTGCCATTCCTGTTGTAGCTGACATGCGCGGTGCCCGTGGGCAGGTCAGGAACCACCCGGATCAGCGTCGGATCGACCCCGTCTTCGACCAGCCGCTGCAGGATCACCTTGCCAAAGGCATCATCGCCGACTGCGCCCGCAAAGATCGCACGCCCGCCCAAGGCTGCCGCCACCCGTGCGGCCTGATCTATAAAGATGCCGGGCGCCCCACTTGGGAAGGGACCGATATAGGCCGCAGCGCGCAGGTGGCGCGTATCTTTTTCGGTGCAGACGAATTCCACCAGCAATTCACCGACCGACCCGATGCAGACACCGGGCATGACCTATCCGCCGATCATCAGCTTGACCACCTCGTCATGGGTGGTATCCGCGATCCTTCTCTCGCCTGCCTGGACGCCCCGGCGCAGCACGACGATCCGGTCGGCGACTGCAAAAATGTCTTGCAGGTTATGGCTGATGAAGATCACGCCGCGTCCTTGCGCCTTCAACTGATGGATCAGCTGGATCACCTTGCGCTGTTCGGGCACGCCAAGCGCCGCCGTCGGTTCATCCATGATCAGGATCTGCGCGTTCCAGTAAACCGCGCGACCGATGGCCACCGCCTGCCGCTGCCCACCTGAAAAGTTGGACACGGGCGCGTCCAACCGGCTGACGTGGAAATCCAGCAAGGCCATGGTGCGTTTTGCGGCGTCGGCCATCCGGGCGCGGTCAAGCACCGGCAGAAAGCCGAAGGCACGGCGCATCGGTTCGCGCCCCAGAAAAATGTTGGCGCCGATAGTCAGGTTGTCGGCCAAGGCGAGGTCCTGATAGATCGTCTCGATCCCCTGATCCCGCGCCTCTTGCGGCGAGCTGAAAAAGACCGGCTTGCCCTTCAGCAGAATTTCCCCGGACGAGGGCTGATAGACGCCCGAGATCGCCTTGATCAGCGTCGTCTTTCCCGCGCCATTGTCACCGGCCAGCGCCACCACCTCGCCCGCCCGCACCGACATCGACAGATCGTGCAACGCCTGCACCGGGCCAAAATTCTTCGACAGGTGGCGCACCTCCAGCAGCGTTTCGCCGTTGGCGGTTGTCTGCGGGCTAATGTCATTCAACTTGCCGCCCTCCGGAAAACCGACGTTGCGCCTGGTCGATCAGGACCGAGATGATGATGACCACGCCCACACTGATGAATTGCCAGAAAGGGGCGACGTTGATGAAGACAAGGCCGTACTGGATGACCGCAATCACCAGTGCACCGGCCACCGTCCCCAGAATGGTGCCCGATCCTCCAAACAGGCTGGCACCGCCGATCACCACGGCGGCGACCGAATCAAGCAGCAACGGCTCACCCGCCTGTGCCGCCCCGGCGCTGAACCGCGCGGCGTAAAGGACGCCGGCAAGCCCCGCGCACGTACCCGAGAGGATATAGAGGCGCAAAAGGTGCCATTTGATGTCGATGCCCGCCCGGCGGGCCGCTTGTGCATTCGCGCCGATGGCATAGTTGTGCTGGCCGAATCTCGTCTGGCCCAGCAGGTAATGCATGACCAGCACGAAAACTGCCGTCACCATGATGATATACGGCACGCCATACAGCTTGCCGTTTCCGAGGGCCGCGAAGAATTCGTTCTTCACCGGAACCGTGGTGCCGCCCGCCAGCAGGAAGGCCACCCCGCGCGCCACGCCGAACATGCCCAGTGTGCCGATAAAGGGGGGCACCTTCAGGAAGGCGACCAGCATCCCGTTGACAGCCCCCGGAATGGCCGCGACCAGCACCGCGACAAGGGCACCGAACAAAACGGCAAAGCCAAAGCCCATTCCAGGCGTGGCCCAGTTGATCACATGCGCCGCGACCACCGCCGCCAGCCCCATGATGAAGCCCATGGACAAGTCAATTCCGCCCGAAATGATGACGAAGGTCTGGCCCGTGGCCAGCAGCAAGGGGGCCACGGCAAAGACCGCGATCGACTGGATGTTGAACGGATTGAACAGGAATGTGCCGCCAAAGGAAATCCGTGACCACATCTCGAACCCGAGGATCAGCAATGCCAGAAACAGCCAGGCACGAAGATCGGCAATCCGCTGCATGGTCGTGCGGGCCTTGTCGGCATGGTCAGCCTGTGGGGCGACATGCAGGGGGGGTGATGTCATCAGATATCCACTCCTGTCGTGAATGCGGCGGCGGGTGACGTTGCTGTTCGCACAAAATCTGACGGCCCCTGAGGGGCCGCCTGAGGTTATTTCAACCCATCGGCGTGGCAGCCGTCAGCCCGGGTCACTCGGAATAAATGTACTTGGCAATCTCGGGATTATCGACGTTGGACGCATCCATGATCGTGAACCCGGTGCCGATGCTGACCGGGATCGAGTTGCCTGTCAGATGCGCATAGGCCGACACCAAGCCGAAGTAACCGATTTCTGCCGGGTGCTGGGCAATTGCCACGTCAACGAGGCCGGTCTTGATGTTGTCGACGATGGAGCTGGGTGCGTCGAAGGCCACGACCTTGATAATGCCGGTCTGCCCGGACTGTTGCACGCCATTCCCAGCACCAAGGGCCGAGAACAGGTTTGCGCCAAAAACGCCCTTCAGGTCTGCGTCGCGTGCAAACACGCCTTGCAGCTGCGACGCGGCCTTGTTCGCGTCGTTGTCGTTGAACTGGGTTTCCAGCACGGTCACATCGGGGAATTCCTCGGCCATTGCTGCCTTGAAACCGGCCTCGCGCTGGTCGGTGGTGGAAATGCCCGGCTTCACGTTCGACACGTAAACCTTGCCCGCGCCACCAATCGCCGCTGCCAGCGCGCGCGCCGCCATCTTGCCACCCAGAACGTTGTCGGATGCGATGTAGGCCAGCGGAAAATCGGCATCCCCCGCGCCTGTCTGGTAGACGCCGGTGCCGATGAACGTGTCCACAGTGATCACCGGAATGCCCGCGTCATGCGCCTTGCGCAAAGGCTCGATCAGCTGGGTGGTGTCGGTCGGCGCAATCAGGATGGCGCTTGGTGCGCGCGCGATCACGGCGTCCAGAACCGGCACCTGGGTGACCGGGTTGAAGTCGGGCGCGCCCTGGAAGACCAGCTCCACCCCAAGCGCATCGGCAGCGGCCTGAGCGCCTTTCTGCATCGTGATATAGAACGCGTCCGTGGTCAGGCCCGGAACCAGCGCGATGGTGAATTTCTTGTCTTGGGCCTTGGCCACGGTGACCATGGCGGCGGTCAGCGGCAATGCCGAAGCAGCGCCCAGAAAAATACGACGATCCATTTTTATTCCTCCCTAAATGACCGGAGGCCTGACCCGTTCTGGGTGCCCCGGAACGCTGCGTCGCCCCTCACGGGCGGTTCCAGCCAATCCGATAACACGCCTCGTCCGTCACCACGTCAAGAGAAATTTTTTGCTGCAAGTATTTGCTTGCACTTGCGGGAGGTCAGTCCGGGCGGGCCAGCGCATCCAGAAGGGCTTCTGCCGTTCGTGTATCGGTCACGAGCGCCGTCACCAGCTGTGCCCGCGCTGCCCCAATGATGGAAGGCACCTTGGCTTCGCCCACGGCAAGGCCGATCACCAGCCGCGTTGCCCGTAATTGCTGGGCTGAAACAGCGATCATCCGGCCTTCTCCGCGCCAGTTCAGGATCTGTCCGTCGCGGGTAAAATAGTGGCGGACCACATCGCCGGCGGCATCGGCCAGTTCAGCCTCGATCAAGGTCGGCGCGCCGGTTGCGGGGCGATCAAGCCCGTACGGTTGGCCGATACCAACCACCGCCGCATCAATCCGGCCCCACAGCCCGACCGAATCCTGCACCGACGAATCAGCCAGAAAAAGATCCAGCGCACCCGCATCCGGCAGATAAGGCGCGTGAATGAAATGCGGCACGCCGCCTGTGACCTCGGCCGCACGCCGCGAAAATTCGTTGCTTTGGAAATGTTGGGAATGCTGCTGCATCCCCCCGGTAGACGGCACGACCAGGACCCCCTGCATCGATGGCAACCCGGCCTCTATCACCGCCGAGACGGTACGGCCCCAGCCGATCATCAGCACGTTGCCGTTCCGCAGATTGGCCGCGTCGAGCATCCGCGCCAATGGCACCGCCAGCGCCGACAGAACACCGCTGGCCGGGGCATCCACCACTTCGACCTGCGCAAGGCCCAGTTTGCGCGCCAGTTCGGCCCCAAGTTGGTCGGGCGCAAACACGTCACGCACCTCGATCCGCACGATGCCTTCGGCTCGGGCCCGCTGCAACAGCCGCGAGATCGTGGCCGTGGACAGGCCAAGCTGCTTGGCAATCTGAACCTGACTCATTTCGGCGACGTAGTGCATCTTCGCCACCGTGTGCAGCATTGCCCGGCTTTCGCCGATGACATTGCCACCGCTGGCCATGACCTGAGGTGTGCCGATAACAGACAGGTTGCAATTCCTTTCAGCAAGCTGTTACACCAAAGCCTGAGAAGCTTATCCCGCAATATCCGCGATCAGGCAACCGACAACAGGGCAAAGCGCCCGCCGCGTCTTGAAATTACACCGGAGTGACCGCCATGCCCGCCATGACCACCGCCGAACGCCGTGGCTATAGCCAGATCTGCGGCGATGACGGCGCGATGATGGTAATCGCCTGCGATCAGCGCGGTGGCATGCGGACGTTGCTGGCCAAGACGCCAGAGGAGCAGGCCAGGATCGGCAATGACGTTCTGGGCCTGACCAAGATGGACATCACTGCCCATCTGGCGCGGCATGCGGGATGTGTGCTGGTGGACCCGCTGTGTGCGGTTCCGGGACTGGTGGATCAGGGGGTGCTGCACCGTTCGACCGGACTTCTGATCGGGCTGGACGCGTCGGGTTTCGATGTCACGCCGGAAGGGTATCGCATTTCCAACATGGTGCCGGGCATCACCGCCCGCCGGGTACGCGAACTGGGCGGAACCGGTGCCAAGATCATGATCTACCTGCGGTCTGACAGACCTGCCGCGAATATCGCCAACATGAACACTCTGCGAAACGTGATCGCCGACTTCGCCGCCGAAGACCTTTTGCTGGTGGTCGAATTCCTGGCCTATGCCCTGCCCGGAGAAGCACCCGACACCTATGCGGCCAAAATCCCGGAACTGATCGAAGGCGGATCAAAGCTGTGTCTTGATGCCGGTTCCAAGGTCTTGAAGATCCCCTATCCCGGCACACCGCAGGCCTGCACCAACATCACCGCGATGTGTGGGCCGGTTCCCTGGGCCGTGCTGTCGGCCGGGGTGGACCATGCAACGTTTCTGGGGCAGGTTGAAACCTCGGTGGCGCATGGTGCATCAGGGGTGATTGCGGGACGGTCTTTGTGGAAGGACTGCATCTCGTTGGATCGGGCGGTGACCCGCCAGCGGCTGGAAACCACCGCAGTGCCGCGTCTTCGCGAGATTCAGGCTGTGATCGCACGCCATTTCAAGGGGTAAGCATGGCGTCTGCCATTGGCATCGATATTGGCGGCACCCGTCTGCGCGCGGCCCGTGTGACGGAGGGCAGTATCGAGGCCCGCGCCACGGCACCCAGTTCCGATGACCCGCGGGCCGTCATGGCCGAGGTGCTGGCCCTGGTGGCCCAAGTGCGGACGGCAGGTGTCATTGCCCTTGGCATCGGTGTGCCAGGACAGGTGCATGCCGCGACGCGCCAGGTGCTGTCGGGCGGCTATGTCAACCTGTCCGGCTTTGATGTCGCAGCCGAGGTTGAACGCGCGACCGGCCTGCCGGTCCGGATCGAGAATGATGCCACGATGGCGCTGCTGGGCGAGGTCGCATTCGGGGCGGCCAAGGGTCAGGCGAATGTTGTGATGCTGACCATAGGCACCGGTATTGGCGGGGCCATTCTGGATGGCGGCCGTGTCCTGCGCGGCAAAGGTTCGGCGGGGCAACTGGGTCATATCTGCATTGATCCCCACGGGCGGACCTGTGTGTGCGGCCGGATCGGCTGTGTCGAGACTGTCAGTTCAGGCACCGCCTTTGCGACCCATTTGGCCGAAGCGGGCCTGCCCGAAGGCACCCGCGCCGAAGATCTGCTGGCGCGCGACGACCCGACGGCCCGTGCCGTGATCGCCGCCTGGGCCACGCCCCTGCGCGCGGCCATCGACAGCCTGACGGCCACCTGCAATCCCGATTGCGTCGTGATCGGTGGTGGCGCGGGGAAGGCAGCCATTGCCGCGCTGGCAACGGTCCCTGCGCGGGGCGCATGGTACAGCGCCCCGATTCTGGCCGCGACCCTTGGTAACGATGCGGGCGTCATCGGTGCGGCGACTGCCGCCCTGTCTGATCGCCCACACAAACGGGTGGTCATGGTCAATGGTGTTCCGGCCTCGGGCAAATCCGGCGTCGCGCGGGCGCTGGCTGATGCGATCGGCTGGCCGGTTCTGTCGCTGGACACCATCAAGAACCCGTTCCTGACCGTGCTGCCGCCCGGGAACCGGTTGTTCAACCGAACCCTGGGAAGCGCCAGCTATGCGGCGATCTTCGACCTGATCGCCGATGCGCCTGCCGGCAGCCATTTCATCGTTGATGCCTGGTTCGGCTTTCAACCGCGCGAGGTGCTGGAACGCGGGCTTGCCCGGGCCGGGGTGACCGATCTGGCCGAGGTCTGGTGCCTTGCCGCACCGGAAACAATCGGTGCGCGGTATGCCGCACGGCTGGACCAGCGGCCCCGAGGACACCCCGGTGCCGACTATGTGCCCGAACTGATCGCACTGGCAGCGCGCGCCGCGCCCACGGGCCTTGCGCCGCATCTGGTGGTGGACACGACCGAGCCCCCGGATCCGCAGGCCATGACAGACTGGCTGCGCACTGTCTGGGGCAGCGATCCGATCTGATCCGTTTTGCCCCCCGGCAACATACGGCGAGCGGCAACTTGAAAAGCCTATTTACTTTATAACTTCATATTGTATCGTGAAGTATGGAAAAGATTCAGACTCTCGGGCACCGCTTCGCCACCCGGATAAATTCGTTCGCGTCGGGGTCGGCAGCCTATTGGCCCGACCTGACGGGTAAGCCAAGCCTGAAGCAGATGATCGCTCGCGCAGCCACCGTTGACGGACTGACGGAACTTGACCTGAACTTCCCCGATCATCTGGACGACGACCCGGTGGCCGTGGGCCGCATGGTGTGCGACTGCGGCCTGCAGGTTTCGGGCCTCGCGATGCGCTACTACACCAACCCGGCCTTCAAACGTGGCGCGTTTACCAACCCAGACCGCGCTGTCCGGCGCGAGGCGATCAACCTGACCAAGCGGGGCATCGACGCGGCCCGGGCGATGGGCGCACCGATGATGACGCTGTGGCTGGGGCAGGATGGCTGGGATTACGCCTTTCAATGCGACTATCCGGCCCTGTGGGCGGATGAGATCGCAGGGATCGCCGAGGTTGCGGCGCATGATCCGGATTGCATGATCTCTATCGAGTATAAACCCAACGAACCTCGGGCTTATGCCGTACTGCCCGACGCGGCGACAACCCTTCTTGCGATTGCCGAGGTGGGTCTTCCCAACCTTGGCGTGACCATCGATTTTGCCCACGCGCTTTATGCCGACGAACAGCCCGCCTTTGCCGCAGCTCTGGTGCAAAGCCGGTCGCGCCTGCTGGGGCTGCACCTGAATGATGGCTATGCCAAACGCGATGACGGGCTGATGGTCGGGGCTGTGCATGAACAGGCCACGCTGGAACTGCTGCGGGCTGTTCACCGGGGCGGCTTTGACGGCGCGATCTACTTTGACACCTTTCCCGATGCGTCCGGCCTCGACCCGGTCGCGGAATGCACAGCCAACATCCGCACTGTGCGTCGCATGCTGAACGCCGTCGCCCGGATGGAAGGCGACAATCGCCTGACGGATGCCCAAACCCGTCAGGACCCGATCACCGCGCAAGAAGTCGCGCGGCAGGCTTTGGCGCGGGCAATCGCGACCTGACTTTACGATACTATGTTAAACCGTGTTGTTATGGGAGGAAATGATGCAACACATTCTGAAAGGCGCGCTGGCTGCAAGCGCGTTCGCACTGACCGTGGGACTGGCCCAGGCGCAGGACCTGACCCCCTTGAATTCCGACAGCGAACCGGACCGGATGGAGTGGTCCGAACTGGAGGCCAAGTTCGGCCCCCTGCCCGCCCCAGCGGCCGGAACCAAGGTGGGTGGCGTGTCCAAGACGCTGACCAACGAGTATTGGCGGTCGCTTGGTGAAGGTTACCAGAACGTCGCCACCAAGCTGGGGATCGAATTCGTCTATCAGGCTGCGCAGTCCGAAGGCGACCAGCTTGGCCAGTTGTCGATTGCCGAAAACCTGATCAGCCAGGGCTTCAATGCGCTGCTGTTCTCGCCGCAGACCGACGCCAACCTGATCCCGGCCGTCGAGGCGGCGACTGCCGCAGGGATCCCGGTGCTGAACGTCAACGACGCGGTCATCCCGTCGGCCACCCACTATGTCGGCAACGTGCAAAAGGGCAACGGCGTGAACGTGGCCAACTGGTTCATCGCAAACCGTCCCGATGGCGGCATTGTCGCGGTGATCGAGGGGCAGCCCGGGGTTTACGCCGCAGGCCAGCGCACCGCCGGTTTCACCGAAACCATCACTGCGGGCGGCAAGTTCGAAGTGGTGGCTTCAGTCCCGGCAAACTGGAGCCGGGAAGAAGCGTTCAACGCGGCTGCCACCATCCTGCAGCAATATCCCGATCTGATCGGGTTCTATGCCAACAATGACGGCATGGCGCTGGGTGTGGTCGAGGCCGTCAAGGCCGCTGGCAAGGCCGAACAGGTGGCCGTCTTTGGCACCGATGGCATCTCGGACGCGTATGCGGCGGTACGTTCGGGGGATCTGACTGGCACCGTTGACAGCTTTCCCGTGCTGACGGGGGAAATCGCGCTGGAGGTGGCACTTCGCCTGATGGCAGGTCAGGCCCTGCCCCGCGTTGTGGCAACGCCGCAAGCGCTGATCACCAAGGACAACGTCGAAACCTATGCGACCACGGACATGGCGGCACTGCGCGCGGCCCTGATGGCGCAATAAGGCCAGACGCGGCCTGCCCTTCCCGGGGGGCAGGCCGCACATCCAGAATGGACATGACGATGCCCCCCCGATTGACCCTAACCGGTATCAACAAGTCCTATGGCCCGATCAAGGTGCTGCAGGATGTGGCCCTGACCGTGCAGCCCGGCGAAGTCCACGGGTTGCTGGGCGAAAACGGTGCGGGCAAATCAACGCTGCTGAACATCCTTTCGGGCGTGATTGCGTCTGACAGTGGCACGATCCGGATCGACGACAAGCCGGTGAACATCAGCACACCGCGCGACGCCACGGCCGCCGGAATCGCGATGATCCACCAGGAATTGCAGCAGGTGCCGGAACTCAGCGTGGCGCAGAACATCTATCTTGGCGCGGCGCTGCGGCGCATGGGTGGCCTGCTGGTCGACCGCGCGGGACAAGAGGCCGAAGCGCGCCGCCTGCTCGCCCCGCTGGATGCCAGCATTGACGTTACCGCCCCGGTGCGATCCCTGCGCGTGGCGCAGCGCCAGATCGTGGAGATTGCCAAGGCCCTGCGGTCCAACGCCCGTATCATTGCGATGGATGAACCGACATCCAGCCTGACCCCCAATGAATTCGAACGTCTGGTGCAGGTCGTGGCCAAGCTGGCAGCACAGGGCGTTTCCATCATCTATGTCAGCCACAAGATGGACGAGGTGTTCCGCCTGTGCAGCGAGGCCACCCTGCTGCGCGACGGGCGGATTGTCGGTCAGGTGCCGATCCCTGTCACGCCGGTTCGGCAGGTGATCGAACTGATGGTGGGCCGCGAACTGGCCAGCGCCAGCCATACCGGTTTTGCCACCCTGCGCGAGGTGCTACAGGTGCGGGGCCTGACGCGCGGGCGGGCGGTGCAGGACGCAAGCTTTACCTTGCATGCGGGCGAAGTTCTGGGCATCGCAGGTCTGGTCGGCGCAGGCCGCACCGAACTGCTGCGCCTGATCGCGGGGGTGGACCGCGCCGAATCTGGCAGTGTCATCCTCGACGGCCATCCCGTTGCCGCCGGTCCCCGCGCCCGCATCCGTGCCGGGTTTGGTCTGGTCCCCGAGGAACGTAAACGCGACGGCATCATCCGCCACCGCCCCGTCACCACCAATATCGGCCTGCCTGCCATGCGCCGCTTTTCGCGCCTGGGCCTGATCCGCAAGGCGATGCTCAGGACCCGGTCGGAAGAACTGATGCGCGAGGTTGGACTGCGCCCCTTGGACGTCAGCCGGCCAATCGGCAGCTTTTCAGGCGGCAACCAACAAAAGGCCATTATCGGACGGTGGCTGGCCGCCGACACCCGCATCTTCCTGTTCGACGAACCGACGCGCGGCATCGATGTTGGTGCCAAGGCCGAAATCTACGACCTGATCGAACGTCTGGCGCGCGAGGGCCGCGCCATCATCGTCGTCTCGTCCGAACTGCCCGAGGTGATCCGCGTCTCGGACAGGGTGCTGGTCATGCGCGAAGGCCGCATCAGCGCCACCCTTGGCCCCGGCGAAATTACCGAAGCCAACATCGCCCGTGCTGCCATCCCCGCTTCGTGAAAGACCCCGAAATGAACAACCTTTCCCCATCTCCGATCCTGTCGCGCATCCACTTTCGCGAAGCGGGCACACTTTTGGGCCTGGTCCTGATCGGCGCGGTTTTTGCCTGGCAATCAGAAACCTTTCTGACGGCCCCGAACATCATCAACATCCTGCAACAATCGGCGATCAACGCCTGCATCGCGCTGGGAATGACGCTGGTGATCATTTCGGGCGGGATAGACCTTTCCGTAGGGCCAGTGGCGGCGCTTTCGGCGGTGCTGGGGGCGGCAATGCTGGTTGCGGGTGTTCCGGTGCCGCTGGCCATCCTCGGCGCGCTGGAGGTCGGCACCGTCTGCGGCTTTCTCAACGGCGCACTGATTACCTGGGGCGGATTGCAACCCTTCATCGTCACACTGGGGGGCCTGTCGCTTTATCGTGCACTGGCGCTGATTTATACGGGCGGCACCCCGATCTTTGGCCTGCC
>JANMDH010000250.1:0-20580 GCA_031376195.1 Gemmobacter sp.
TCAAGTGCGGCCAATGCGGCACCGTCGATCAGATCAACCGACACCCCCAATGTGCGTCGCATTGCCATGTCGGTCTGCGCTGCGCGAAAGGCCGCCCTATCCTTGTACAGGTAAAGACAGCCCCTGTTCTGCAGCAAATCATCCCCGCCTACCTCGGCCGCCAGATCGCGCCACCTCGGCCCGGCATCGCCCAGCAGTGCGGCCAGTGCCTGCGCATTGGCCAGCGCCGCCCCTGGCAGCGATTGGCGCGCAAAGCGCCAAAGCCATGGGGCCAGCGCCGGAATTGCCGCCTTCCGGATCGACAGCGGCGAATGGCGGTCGAACAACATCCGGGGCAGGGCGCGCAGAAGATCGGGCGTCCCGACGGGTTGAACCGCATAGTCCGCAATCGTGCCCGCATTGCCATACGAACACCCCGACCCCGGATCATTCGGGTCGATCAGCACCACCTCTCGTCCCGCCTTTGCCAGAGCAAGGGCGACGGTCAGGCCGATCACACCCGCACCCACCACCGCAATGTCGGTTTTCTCCATCACGAACCACGCGAATGCTCTAAAATTTTTCGTCGAAAAATTTTAGACCAAGCCCCTCACATACAGGCGTCATACAGCGCGCGCGTATTCTCGCGTGTCATTTCCACCGGGTTGCCGCCACAGCTTGGGTCCTCAAGCGCCATGTCGGTCATGCGGTCAAGTTCTGCAAACTGCACGCCCATCGCCGACAGGTTTTCGGGAATGTTCAGCGCGGTGCGCAGTTCCATGACCTGATCGTGGAATCCCGCAAATCCACCCGCAAAACCCACATAAGCGGCTGCCCTTGTAATCCGATCCTCGATCTTTGCACGGTTGAATTCCAGAACCATCGGCATCACCACAGCATTCGTGGTGCCATGATGCGTGTTGTACAGCGCCCCCACCGGATGGCTGAGGGAATGGATCGCCCCAAGCCCCTTCTGAAAGGCAACCGCCCCCATTGCCGCCGCTGACATCATCTGTGCGCGGGCGTCCAGATCATCCGGCGCGGTATAGGCCCGCACCAGATTCTCGAACACCAGCCGCATGCCTTCAAGGGCGATGCCCTGGCTCATCGGGTGGTAGAACGGGCTGCAATAGGCCTCCAGACAATGCGCCAAGGCGTCCATCCCGGTGCCAGCCGTGATGAATTTTGGCATTCCAACTGTCAGGGCCGGGTCGCAGATCGTCACCACCGGCATCAGTTTCGGATGGAAGATGATCTTTTTCATATGCGTGGCACTGTTGGTCAAAACGCCTGCGCGTCCCACTTCGGACCCCGTTCCCGCCGTTGTCGGCACCGCGATGATCGGCGCGATCTTTGACGCATCCGCGCGCGTATACCAGTCATCCACGTCTTCCAGCGCCCAAACCGACAGGTCGGCCTTCTGATGCGCCATCAGGGCAATCATCTTGCCAAGGTCCAGTGCAGACCCCCCGCCGAAACAGATCACGCCATCATGTTGGCCCGCCAGATAGACCTTGATCCCATCGGCCATGTTGCCTTCATTCGGGTTCGGATCAACCTCGCTGAACACCGCCCGGCCCAGACCCGACGCTGCCAGCCCATCCAGCGCCGCTGCCGTGATCGGCAGCGATGCAAGCGCCTTGTCCGTCACCAGCAGCGGGCGGTGGATGCCAGCCGCCTTGCAGTGGTCGGCCAGTTCGCTGATGCGTCCCACGCCGAATTTGATGGCGGTCGGATACGACCAGTTCCGGTTGGGAACGTTATGGCTCATTTCGTCACCTTCTTCAGATGGTAGGATTTCGGACGTGTTACAGACATGAAGCCGAGGTAAGACAACGATCCACCTCGCCCCGTGTCTTTGCACCCCGTCCAGCACAGCGCAGGGTCGAGGTAATCGCAGCGGTTCTGGAACACGGTCCCCGTTTCGATCTGCGCACCGATGGTGGCGGCAGCTTCGGTATCCTTTGTCCAGATCGAACATGTCAGACCGTAAGGGCTGTCATTCATCAGGGAAATCGCCTGTTTGTCACCCGAGACTTTCATGATTCCGACAACCGGGCCGAAGGATTCCTCCATCATCACCCGCATCGAATGATCCACATCCACCAGAATCTGCGGCGCTAGGTAGGCCCCCCCATCATCCGCCGGGAACAATGCAGGGTCGATCAGCGCCTTTGCCCCCGCGTTTATCGCCTCGGCCACCTGTTCGCGCACAACTGCCGCAAACCGCTTGTTGGCCATCGGACCAATGGTCGTGGCCGCATCAAACGGATTGCCCAAAGTCAGTGCCTTGACCCAGGCGACAGCCTTTTCCACGAACGCATCATACAGGCTTTCATGCACATAGATGCGTTCAATCCCGCAGCAGCATTGCCCCGCGTTATACATCGCCCCGTCCATCAGCGTATCGACCGCTGCGTCTAGATCGGCATCGGCGCGGACATAGCCCGGGTCTTTTCCGCCGAGTTCAAGGCCAAGGGGCGTGAACGTTCCCGCCGCCGCCTTTTCCATCGCTACCCCGCCACCAACGGAACCTGTGAAATTCACAAAGCCGAATGCCCGCGCCGCGATCAGGCGTTCGGTCGTGGCATGATCCAGCACCACGTTCTGGAACACATCCGAAGGCACGCCCGCCGCATGGAACGCTTCTGCCAGACGTTCGCCCACCAACAGGGTCTGGCTGGCATGTTTCAGGATCACCGTGTTGCCCGCCATCAGGGCCGGGGCCAGGGTGTTGATGGTGGTCAGATAGGGATAGTTCCAGGGGGCCACGATGAACACCACGCCCAGCGGTTCGCGGGCGATGTAGCGGTGGAATGTGTCGCTGTCTTCCACCACATGGGGCCTAAGCGTTTCCGCCGCGATGCCTGCCATGTAATTGGTCCGGTCATTCACCCCGCCCCATTCGCCGCCATAACGCACAGGGCGGCCCATCTGCCAGGCAAGCTCTTCGACCAGCTTTTCCTTTCCCTCCAGCAGCTTGGCCACACCCGCCTTGACCAGCGCGATGCGTTCCGCCAATGGCTTTGCCGCCCATGGCTTTTGCGCCGCACGGCCACGGGCGACTGCGGCATCGGCATCCGCCGCTGACAACGGCACCCTTTCGGCATAGACCGAGCCGTCGACGGGTGAGATGAGTTGGATGGGTTTCATTGGTATCGTCCTCGTGGGGCGGGGTTCACCCCGCCGAATTTCATGCGAAAGGCGTTGCAGGGTGAACCCCGCCCTACGCCCGTTCCAGCAAACGCTGCACCTCAAAATCGGTCACCACGCGATCGGTTTCCGAAATCTCCCACTGTGCGGCGTGATGGTAATGATCAATCACATCGCCGCCGAACGCGGTGCGCAGCATTTTGGATTTTGTCATCGCTGACGCCGCATCACGCAGGTTCTTCGGAATCTCGCGCACTTTCTTGGACTGATACAAGTCGCCGGTCATTTCGGGCTCCAACGTGTACTTACCCTCGATCCCCGCCAAGCCCGCCGCCAGCAGCGCCGCACAGGCGAGGTAAGGGTTGATGTCCGACCCCGGGATCCGGCATTCCACCCGCACCGCCTTGGTTTCGGCCCCGCAGACCCGGAAACCGGCCGTCCGGTTGTCGGTGGACCACACCGCTTTGGTCGGCGCGAACATCCCCACGGTAAAGCGCTTATAGCTATTCACGTAAGGTGCTAGAAACGCCGTGATTTCCTGTGCATGGGTCAATTGCCCCGCCAGAAACTGCTTCATCAGCTCCGACATGCCGTGCGGGTCTTTCTTGTCCTGAAACGCCGCTTTGCCATCCTTGGTCCACAACGATTGATGCACATGCGCCGAAGATCCTGCCCGGCGGTGATCATATTTCGCCATGAAGGTCACAGACCGCCCCTTCGTCCAGGCGATTTCCTTCACCCCCGACTTCACGATCGTATGATTGTCAGCGGTGTCGAGCGCGTCGGAATAGTGATAATTCACTTCTTCCTGACCCGCCTCTGCCTCGCCCTTGGTGTTCTCGATCGGGATTCCTGCGCCGTACAGCCCGTTCCTTACCGCGCGCATCACCTCTTCCTCCTTCGTCGTCTGGAAGATGTGGTAATCCTCGTTATAGGCGCTGATCGGCCGCAGATCGCGGATTGCGCCATGATCCTGCAGGCTGTCGCGCAGATTCTCATAGCTGTTCTCAAAGATGTAGAACTCCAGTTCCGTCGCCATCATCGCCTCAAACCCCATCGCGCGGGCGCGGGCCACCTGGCGTTTCAAAATCGCACGGGGGGAATGTGGCACGTCCTGATGCGTGTGATGATCTTGCAGATCTGCAAGGCACAAGGCCGTGCCCTCAAGCCAGGGTAAAGGACGCAGCGTCGCAAGGTCCGGTTTCATCACATAGTCGCCGTAACCTGCCGCCCAGGAGGTGGATTTATATCCCTGCACGGTATTCATTTCCATGTCTGTGGCCAGCAGATAATTGCAGGAATGGGTTTCCTCATACCCGCCATCCACAAAAAATTGCGCGTGAAAGCGTTTGCCCATCAGGCGGCCCTGCATGTCGGTTGCGGCCACCAGAACGGTGTCGATCTCGCCTTTCTTCACGGCAGCTTTCAGGGCGTCGAAGGTCATATTGCCGGGCATGTCCGGGTCCTTTTCGGAATCCCCACTTGGGGGTAATTGCGGTTTTCGGGTCGGATACAGCCGACCCGTCATGGAATATCGCACTGGGAAAACCGTCAACTCGCCTTGGCCTGCCTTTGTATTTCGACCAGCCCCATATTCAGAACCGGCGCCAGCATATCCGCCATCACATCCGCCTTTGCGCTGGTGTTGATCAGGTCGTTCCTGACCTCCAGCATCGCATGCGGCAACCCATAGGGCGTGGCATGCAGACGTAACGTGTGCGTCACCCCGTCCGCCGCCGCATAGGGCGTGTTCAATTCGGTGCGCAGCGGCAAGGTGCGCGCCGCGTCACAGATCGCATGCGCAAGTGTGGCGTCTGCGTCATGGATGACGCCGAATTCCACGGCGCGGGGTTTGCTGAAGTAGACGGGTGTAAAGGAATGGACCGTGATCATCACCGGGGCAAGACCCCGCGCAATACGCTCTGTGATCACGCGGTGCAGGCCTGCGTGAAACGGCGCATAAATCGCGGCGGTGCGGGACGCACGTTCATTCATGCCAAGCGCCGCATTTCCGGGCACGTCATAGATTTCCGACCGTGCGGCCATCGCGCCTGCCTGATCCGGCGCGCGGTTCAGATCATAGATCAGGCGGCTGACCTGCGCATGCACCAGCGTGGCATCCAGACGCAGCGACAGCCCGCGCGCCAGATCCAGCGCGCCGGGATCCCACGCAATATGGGTCTGCCTTTCGGCCACGGTCAGGCCAAGATCGCCCCAGGCTTCGGGAAAGTGGTTCGAGGCATGTTCGCACACCAGAACGATCCGACCGACGCCTTGCGGGTTTTCGATCAGGGCCGGAAACTCTGCCCCCGCCCCGTGCTGTCCTACAGCGATATTCGTCGCAATCGGCATCGTCAAATCATCGCCCCCTGTGCCTGCAACGTCCACCTTTCAGCCCAAATTTGTCAATATGTTTTCTTTGCGAAAATGCCTGTTACAATGTTTACGGAAATTCATTTTGGCAGGGCAACGCATGGCAGCCGGATCAACCATCGAGGAACAGCTGCGCGCGGCACTGCCCGTGTTGACTCGCGCGGAACGACAACTCGCATCGCGGGTGCTGGATCAGTATCCGGTGGCGGCCCTGGGGTCGATTACCGCGCTCGCCAAGGCGGCGGCTGTTTCGACGCCGACAGTGGTGCGTCTGGTGCAGAAGCTGGGCTTCAAGGGGTATCCGGATTTCCAGCATTCCCTGCGCGCCGAGGTGGAGGCGATGCTGATCTCGCCCCTTGCCAAGCACGACCGCTGGGCTGCGGCCGCGCCGGAAACGCATGTGCTGAACCGGTTCGCCGATGCTGTGCTCGCCAATTTGTCGGCCACTTTGGGCCAGATCGACCATGCCGAATTTGATGCGATTGCCGCCCTTCTGGCGGACAGCAATCGCCAGATCTTTGCAATGGGCGGGCGGATCACGCATGCGATGGCGGATTATTTCGTCACACTGATGATGGCGGTGCGGCCGGATGTGCGGCTGGTGCCCAACCTGTCAAATGCCTGGCCTGCGGCCCTTTTGGACCTGAAGGCGGGGGATGTACTTTTGGTGTTCGACATCCGCCGCTATGAAAATGCCGTTCTGCAACTGGTGGAACTGGCGCGCGAACAGGGGGCCGAGGTGATCCTGATCACCGATCGCTGGATTTCCCCCGCAGCCATTCACGCCCGCCACCGCCTGATCGCGCAGATCGAGGCACCGTCTGCCTGGGACAGCATGGTCAGTGTAACGGTTCTGATCGAAACTCTGCTCGCAGCAGTGCAGGACCTGACCTGGGATCAGACCGAAGGCCGGATGAAACGGCTGGAAGAGCTGTTCGCGCGGTCACGGTTTTTCAGGCGGCACCGTTAGGCCGCCACCCGACGTCTGGCCCCCGAAAGTGCATTCAGCACGACGGCGGCCAGCACGATCCCGCCACCGGCGAAGGTGGCAGGCGACGCGGTTTCATTCAGGAACAGCCACACCCAGATCGGGGCCAGCAACACTTCTACCATGCAAAGCAGGGTCAGTTCCGCCGCCGGAATAACCCGGCTGCCCAACGTATACAGCACCATCCCAAGGCCCAGCAGTCCGGCCCCCATCAGCATGGAAGCCACGATATCATGTGCGGGAACGACAAAGGGCAGGCCTTGCGCGGCCAGCACGACGGCAGCAATCGCCATCGAAAAGACGCCCCCCAAAACAACGGCCGGCATCATGTCCGACAGCCGCCCCCAGCGCAGGGTCAGCGTAAACACCGCAAACCCTAGCGATGACAGAAGTGCTGCGATGTTGCCGTCCAGTGCACCTGCCGCCAATCCTTCGCGCACCATCAAAAACATGCCGATCCCCGCCAACCCAATGGCAGCCCAGGTGACGGGCCGCACAGGTTCGCGCAGGACAAGCCACCCCAGAATGGCCGCCAGAAACGGCGAGGCGGAAAACAGAAACACGGCATTCGCCACGGTGGTCGCCTGAATGGCATAAATCGCCCCGGCAAAGGCCAGCACAAGACACACGCCCCCGACAACACCCGTCAGGCCGACCCGTCGAAAAGCCTGCAGAACCGATCCGTCCGCGCGGTAGATGATCAGCGCCAGCAGAACGGGCAAAGTCCCCAAAGACCGCCAGAACAATACCTGCCATGTCCCCGCCACCTCAAGCTGACGAATGGCAAGGCCCATCAGCGACCAGAGCACCGCCCCGATCACCACCAAGATTGCACCGCGTCCATAAGTCATTGCCAGCCCCGTCTGATGTTGGGTGATCAGATTTACCGGGATCAGACGGCGGCGTGTGCATCGCGTCTGTTCCATTCCCGACGCGCCAGCGGGTTAATATCCCAACCTGCGGTCCACCAGATGCAGCAACGCTTCGCCAGCCTCGCTGCGTTGGATGTTTTCGGCTATCACCCGTGCGGCGCTTGCGGGCCGTGTATCGGCGGCGATGTGTGGCGTGACGGTGATGCGCCGATGCGCCCAGAATGGGTGATCCGGCGGCAAGGGTTCTACCCGGAACACATCCAGCGTTGCATGCCCCAAATCGCCCCTATCCAGGGCCGCCAGCAGGGCGTCATCGTCGATCAGCGCCCCCCGGCCAGGATTCAGGATCACCGCGCCCTTGGGAAGCAGGGCCAGTCGCTCGGCATTCAGCACATTCTCGGTCGCGGGCGTGCGCGGCAAAAGCAGCACCACGATCTGCGCCCCCGTCAGCGCTGCCTGCAGCCCCGCCTCGCCGTGCAGGCATCTTAGGCCCGCCACGTCTTTCGCAGTCCTGCTCCATCCCGTCACCGGAAAATTCAGCGCCGCCAAGGCCTGTGCGCAGGCCATGCCCAATTCGCCCATCCCCAGCACTGTCACCGGGCGTTCCCGCGCCAGCGGGGGGCAGCGGTTGTCCCACACCCGCCCCGGGTTCACGATATGCGCGTCCATCCCCAGATGGTGCCGCAGCGTGTGACCCGCCACCCACTCGACCATTCCTTCGGCCAGCGCCGGGTCCACCATCCGGCACAAAGGCTGGGTCAGCGTCCCGTTTCCCACGATCCGCTCCACGCCTGCCCAAAGGCTCAGCACCGCCTTGCACTGCGTAAACGGGGTGAAATCCTGCACCGCGCTCGACGGGGCATAAATGATGTAATCAACTGCCGCCGGGTCAGAGGGTATATCCGTCATCGCGACCTTCAGCCCCGCGTCGGCAAAAGCCGCTTCCAACGCCGCACGAAACTCGGCCCAGGCGCTGCGCCCTGCCGCAAAATAGATATTGATCATATCATCCCTCCGGCCTGCGCCCTATTGGCCAAGTGCCACCGCAGCATTCACGGCCAGCGCTAGGATCACCGTATTGTAAAAGAACGATCCGATGGAATGCAATAAAACCCGCTGCCGGATGGTCGGGCTGCTGACGCTGGCATCCGCCACTTGCGCGGTCATGCCGATCCCGAAGGAAAAGTAAAAGAAATCGTGCACAGTTGGGATTTTCGTCCCGGGAAAGGAAATACCCCCGGCATCCGCCCCGGTTGCGCTGCGTGCATAGAACACATGCGCATAGTTCAGCGACAGCAGGGCATGGATCATCCCCCATCCCAAGGGAACTGCCGCCAGCGCCAGACCCGCCTCTGCCATCGACGGCCCGCCCGACGCGTTCAATACCAGAAAGATTGCGGCCATGCTGATGCCCACGGATGCCAGCGCAAGCGTCAGGATCAG
Organism: Gemmobacter sp.; assembly: GCA_031376195.1. Lineage (GTDB taxonomy): Bacteria > Pseudomonadota > Alphaproteobacteria > Rhodobacterales > Rhodobacteraceae > JANPIX01. Next base: position 8,809 of record JANMDH010000250.1, read on the forward strand.
GGGCAGCCCCTCATCCGTATCCGCAGCATGGCGGCGCAAGTCATCAGGCGTCAGGCGCGTCGTCGATCTGACCAGCAGCGCAAGATAGACCGTAAAGAACAGATCCGCCCCAATCAGCGCCCGAATGGCCGGCGTCAGCGTCCAGCCAAATGTCGATGCAGCCCCCGCCAGACCGATGATCAGCGCCAGATAGAACCGCCCGTGTTTGCCCGATCCCATTCAGCGTGGCCTATGCACATGCGCGCTTTGCACCAGTCCGAACCCCACCATCAGCACCAGCATCACCGACCCGCCATAGGACAAAAGGGGCAGCGGGATGCCGACCACGGGGGCCATGCCCATCACCATCGACAGATTGACGGCCAGATAAAAGAAGAAGTTGGCAGCCACCCCAAGGATCAGCAGGGATGAAAACCTGTCCTTGTTCTGCAGGGCGCTGACGACGCAAAAGGCGATGATCAGCCCATACAGTGTCAGCAGCGAAAATGCGCCGACAAAGCCGAATTCCTCGGCCAGCGTGGTAAAGATGAAATCCGTATGCTTTTCCGGCAGGAAATTCAGACGGCTTTGCGTGCCCTGCATGAACCCCTTGCCGGCCCAGCCACCAGACCCCAGCGCGATCTTGGCCTGGATGATGTTGTAGCCCGCCCCTAAAGGATCTGCCGCCGGGTCAAGAAAAGTGTCGATCCGCTTGTACTGATAATCGTGCAGCAACTGCCATCCTGTGCCGCGCGATACAAACACCGCCGCAATCGCGCCCCCGCCCAAGGCTGCAACGGCGCCAAAATACCACAGGCTGACACCTGCGCAGAACATCACGGCAGCCCCGACCAACAGCAGCAGCAAGGATGTGCCAAGGTTCGGCTGCATCACGACAAGCACCGTCGGGGCAATGATGATGACGACCGGAATCAGCACCCACAGGGGGCGCGAGGTTTTCTTCGGGTCCAGCCAGTCGTAATACGCGGCCAGCAGCATGATCAGCGTGACCTTCATCATTTCTGAAGGTTGCAACCGGATGAACCCCAGATCAATCCAGCGCTGCGCCCCCATGCCAACCGCCCCGAACATTTCGACTACGATCAGCAACAGAAACGCCACCGCATAGGCAACCGCCGACATGTTTCGCCAAAACCAGATCGGCACGAACGCCACAAAGAACATCAGCGCCAGCCCCACGCCGAACCGTTTCATCTGCGGTTCCGCCCAAGGATCCGCATCTCCGCCCGCAACGGAATACAGCATCAATCCCCCGACGGATGCGACTGCCACCAACAACAGGATCAACGACCAATTCAGATGCAGCGCCTTTTGCAGACCTGCGGGTGCCGATTTGATCCTGTATTCCAGAAAGCTCATACGTTGCCCCCCTTATGCCCGGTTCCGGGCAGGGCTGTCCGGCCCCAGGTCGCGCAGCGGCATTTCCTTGAACTGCGTCTCGATCCGCGCCCGCTGATCCGCGGGATAAGCGCTTAACGGTGGGATGCCCCCGGTCAGACAGCGCAACAGAATGTCCCGCGCAATCGGGGCGGCCACGGTGGAGCCGCCCCCGCCATGTTCCACGATCACCGACACCGCATATTTCGGCGCATCAAACGGCGCAAAACACACAAACAGCGCATGATCGCGCAGTTCCCACGGTAGCAAGTCATTCGCAGTCGGCGCTTCGGACTGGCTGAAGTTGCGCACCTGCGCCGTGCCAGTCTTGCCGGCCATCAGCATTGTTTCGTCCACGATCCGGCTGCGCTTGGCTGTTCCCTGCTCGCCGTTCATCACCTCGAACATCCCACGCTGCACCGCCGCCAGATGGCTTGGGTTGATCCCCAACGGTTCCATCGGTGCGATCGGCACGACATCGGTTCCGACCATATGAATAAGGCGGGGCAGCACTTTTTGCCCGCTGGCCAGCCGCGATGTCATCAACGCCAGTTGCAGCGGCGATGTCAGCACATAGCCCTGGCCGATTGCCGCGTTGATCGTATCGCCGATCCGCCAGTCTTCCTTGTATTTTTCCTGCTTCCACGCCTTGTCCGGCATCGTTCCGGTTGTAATTGCCGACATCGGCAAATCCTGCCGTTCCCCTAGACCAAACGTCCGCCCGATCTCTGCGATCTTGTCGATCCCGACCTTCTGCGCGATCTCGTAGAAATAAACGTCGCAGCTTTCCATCAGGGCCTGACGCAAGTTCATCGTCCCGTGCCCGCCCTTTTTCCAGCATCGAAACCGCCGTCCGCCGAATTCGATGTAACCCGGGCAGCGCACCTTCGTGTCTTCGTCAATGGCACCTGCCGCCAATGCCGCCAAAGCCGTCATCATCTTGAACGTCGATCCCGGCGGATAGGCCCCCTGCACCGATTTGTTCGAAAGCGGCACATGATCATTTTCCGTCAGCGCCGCATAATCGCGCTGACTGATCCCGCGCACGAACAGGTTGGGGTCGAATGACGGGGCCGAAGTAATCGCCAGAATGTCGCCATTGGTCACGTCGATTGCCACCGCTGCCGCACTTTCGGTCCCCAGTCGCACCTGGGCGAAGTTCTGGATGCCCGCATCAATCGTCAGGCGGATGTCGTCCCCCGCCTTGCCTTCAACCCGGTCAAGTTCCCGCATCACCCGACCAACCGCGTTCACCTCGATCCGCTTTTGCCCTGCGTGGCCGCGCAGCATATCTTCGGTCCAGCGTTCCACGCCGATTTTTCCGATCTGGAACTTTGGAATCTGCAACAGCGGATCGGGACTTTCCAGTTCGGCAAGATCCTTTTCGCTCACCGGGCCCACATAGCCTACAACATGCGCGAAATCCGTCGTCAGTGGGTAGACCCTGCTTAGCCCCACTTCGGGCGTCACCCCCGGCAAAGTCGGCGCGTTCAGCGCGATTTTCGAGAAATCCTCCCAGTTCAGGCGATCCGCCACCGTGATCGGCACGAACGGACTCAGGTTTTCTGATTCCGCGAATGTTGTCGCGATGTCCTCATCGCTCAGCGTGATCAGCGCCCCAAGACGGTGCAGCACCGAATTCACATCCCCCGCCGTTTCCCGCGTGATCACCACCCGGTAATTCTGTTCATTGCCCGCAATAAGAATGCCGTTGCGGTCAAGAATCAATCCGCGCGCGGGGGGGATCAACCGGATGTTGATCCGGTTTTCTTCGGCCAGCAGCTGAAATTCATCGGCCTGATCCACCTGAAGATATTTCATCCGCGCGCCCAGAACGGCCACGAACGCCCCCATTGCCCCGCCCATCAGCAGCGCGCGCCGGTTCACCTGACGCGCGCTTTCTTCGGTATCGCGGGCAGTCCGCCTCATAGCTTGCGCCCCCTTGCATCCACTTCACCCATCGCGGGTTTGTGTACGTTCAGCACCATCTGACTAAAGATGACCAGAACAGGATAGCAAATCACGGTCCCGATAGCCTGCACCAAAGCAAAGCCGAAACCGGGCTGCGGGATCAGCGTGGCCGCAAAGATCAGACGATAGGCCAGCAAAAGCCCAAGGATCAGCGCGGCAGCCAGCACCCATTCGACGGCAAAGTTCAATTCGCGCGTCAACGCCACCCGTCCGCGCAGGAATTCCGCGGCAATCACCACAAGCGCCGTCCATAGCCCGGGCGGCCGCATCAAAAGCATGTCTTCTGTCAGCACGACCATGGCGATCAGCCAGACCGGCAGATAATCCGGGCGGCGCATGACCCATGCAAGGATGACACCCACCAACAGGTCGGGCCCCGGCCAATGCCCCGCCTCGGACCCCAAGGGCAGCAGCCTGACAAAAAACAGCACGACCGCAATCAGAACAAACGTCCCGCGATAAATCCACACATCTGCGCCGGCGCGATCAGCCATCGCTGGCCTCGCCTTCGGCATCAACGGTCACGGGTCGCATCGGCCCCTGGATCGGTGGCAAGGGCAGCGGCGGGGCTACCATTGCACCGGGGTCGGTGATGGGGGCCAGATCATGGCTGCGCAAAACCCGCAGAAATTCCAGTCGGCCGTAGTCCGCCGAAAGCCGCGCCCGCAGCCTGCGGTCCGGCCCCGCGGCGACAGCCCCGACCAGCAACCCTGCCGGAAACACCCCGCCGTCACCGGAGGTGATGACCTGATCCCCAGGCCGGACAAGATCAGGCTTTTCCACAAATTCCAGCACCGGCCCCGGCGTATTGTCACCCGACAACAGCGCCCGCTGCCCGGACGGCTGCACGACGACCGGGATGCGGCTGTTGCTGTCAGTCAGCAGGATCACCCGTGCCGTCTTTTCGCCCACGCCCGAAATCCGCCCGACCAGCCCGATACCATCCATCGCGGCCCAGCCATCCCGGATGCCATCCCGCGCCCCGACGTTCAGCAGGACCGACTGGCGAAACGGCGATCCGCTGTCCACCAGCACCACGCCCGTCACATGCGTCAGCGACGGATCCAGCCGCACCTGATTCAATTCCAGCAGGCGCGCGTTCTGTTGTTCCAGTTGCAGCGCCGCCTCTTTCCACGATTTCATCTGCTGCAATTCGCGGCGCAGTTCCTGATTCTGATTGTAAAGGCTTGTGTAGGACTGAAAGGCATCGATCATGTCGGCGGCCTTGGTCACCGGGATAAACGCCCAGTCAAAAGACGGCACGAACCGGTCCACCAAGGCTGTGCGAAAGCGTTCCACCCTTGGGCTGTCAATGCGCCATAACAAGAAAAGCGCAAGCAGCGCCAAAACCAGACCCCCGACCAGAATCCGCCGGATCGGGCGAGAGAATTCGTCGGGCGATGAACCTCGTTTCGCCATGGCGGCCCTTGTCCCTGGACGCTGTCACGCTCCGGCGGTCAACTGTCGTAGTCGATCACATGCCGAAGTTGTTTTTCATATTCCAGCGCTTTGCCTGTGCCAAGCGCCACGCAATTCAGCGATTCGTTTGCCACCGAAATCGACAGCCCCGTCTGTTCGCGCAACGACAGATCCAGATCACCAAGAAGTGCACCGCCCCCCGTCAGCATCACGCCCCGATCCACGATATCTGCAGCCAGATCCGGCGGTGTCGTCTCAAGCGCTTGCATCACTGCGTCGCAAATCTGCTGCACGGTTTCGGCCAGCGCCTCGGCCACCTGCGCCTGATTGATTTCCGTCTCTTTCGGCACACCGTTCAGCAGGTCGCGCCCCCGGATCATCATGTTCTGCCCGCGCCCGTCATCGGGCATCCGCGCGGTGCCGATGCTTGTCTTGATCCGTTCTGCGGTGCTTTCCCCGATCAGAAGGTTCTGATGACGCCGCAGATAGCTGATGATCGCCTCAACCATCCGGTCGCCGCCGACGCGGACCGACCTTGCATAAACGATGTCCCCCAGGGACAGAACCGCAACCTCGGTCGTGCCACCGCCAATGTCGACCACCATGTTGCCCGTCGGATCGGTGATCGGCATGCCCGCCCCGATGGCCGCCGCAATCGGTTCCGCAATCAACCCGGCCCGCCGCGCCCCGGCCTGCAGCACCGACATCCGGATCGCACGTTTTTCCACCGGCGTCGCACCGTGCGGCACACAGACGATGATCTTGGGTTTGCTGAAGGTCGTCCGCTTGTGCACCTTGCGAATGAAATGTTTGATCATCTCTTCCGCCGCCTCGAAGTCGGCGATCACGCCGTCGCGCATCGGGCGGATCGCCTCGATGCTTCCCGGCGTGCGGCCCAGCATCAGTTTCGCATCTTCGCCCACAGCAAGGACCTGCTTTTTGCCGTCCTTGATGTGATAGGCCACCACCGAGGGTTCGTTCAGGACAATGCCCTTGCCGCGCACGTAAACGAGCGTGTTCGCGGTACCAAGGTCAATCGCCATGTCCGACGAGAAAAGGCCTGAAAGGATAGACATCCGGGGGGTGTCCTGTCTGTGAATACAATACGGGGTCCGCGACTCAGGCAACCTGAGGCGAGAGTGTCCTATAAAGAAGGCTCTGGTGCAGGGAAAGAGGATTGCAATATGCCGATTGTAACACATGGGCGCAAATCCGCAGGCGGACGCAAGGGCAGGGCGCGGGCGACAAGGGATCGGATCGGGTTTTGCGTTCTGATCTGGTCGCAAACACCAACTTATCCTGTGGATAGGTTCGATATATGCTGAATCAATCGATAGGATAATTGTGAACGAAAAGTCGGGGAAAGGGCTGGCAATGCAGGGACTGAAAGGGCGTGTGGCACTGGTGACAGGCTGCGGCAGCGAAGGGGGCATCGGGTTCGCGATCGCGCAGGCCTTGGCGGATGCAGGTGCCACGGTCGCCATCACCGCCACCACTGACCGTATTTACGACCGTTTGGCCATCCTTGGGCCCCGCCATATCGCCGCCAAGGCCGATCTGACGGATCCCGCGCAAACAGCCGCACTGTTCGCCGATGTGACCGCGCGGTTGGGTCCGGTGGTGATACTGGTGAACAACGCAGGGATGGTGCAGACCGGTGTGCGGATCAAACGCGCGCGGATCGAAGGGTTGACCGATGACAGTTGGGCCAAACATCTTTCGCTGAACGTGACCACCGCCTTTCATTGCATTCGCGCCGCACTGCCCGCGATGCAGGCGGCCGGCCATGGCCGGATCGTCAACATCGCATCCGTCACCGGGCCGTTGGTCGGGATCGAGGGGTCGTCGGGCTATTCTGCGGGCAAGGCGGCGCTGACCGGGCTGACACGGGCGACGGCTTTGGAAAATGCCCGTTTCGGCATCACCTGCAACGCCGTTCTGCCGGGCTGGATCGCCACCCCGTCGTCCAGCCCCAAGGAAATCCGCGCCGGAAAGGCGACACCGACGAACCGTCCCGGCACCGCCACCGAGGTCGCCGCCTGCGCCTTGTTCCTGGCCAGTGACGGCGCGTCTTACGTCAACGGTGCGATGCTGGTCGTTGACGGAGGAAACACGCTGATGGAGATGAAGGGGGCAGGCGGGTACTAAACCCCCTGCAAGGACAATTCCCGCGCCACCCCTTCCAACTGATCCATGCCGGACAGGATGCCCTCATTCATCCCAACGCCAAGGTATTCTTCTTTCATCGCCACGCTGTCGAACAGGGTTGAAACGGTCACGGTTGTGGACCCGTTTTCCTCGGTGAAGGTTGTGGTCATGATCATCGTTCCGGCGCTTTGCAGGTTCATCGTGCCGCCTGACTGATCCTCAAACGCATTGTCATAAACGATGCGGCTGTGCGGCGTGATGTCCAGATAGGTGCCGCCAAATGGCGCGCCTTGCACGCCGTCCGGCCCGGTCATCGCCATCCGCCAATTGCCCCCTACGCGGAAATCGCTCTCGCACATGGTGACGGGATAGCCAACCGGGCCAAACCAGCGCATCAGATGTTCGGGTTTTGCATAGGCCTCGAAGATATACCTTGCTGGCACGTTCATCACGCGGCTGACGCTGGCTTCACGCTGGGCGGCGGGTTCATCGGGTGTCATTTCGGTCATCCTTTTGCTGAAGATCATCTGCAACTTCTTCCAACCGTTGGAGCCGGTCTTCCCAAAGCGCCCGATATTGCCCGATCCATCCGTCAATGGCGGCCATTGCAGCGGGTTGCAGACGCACAGGCCGCACATTTGCCTGACGTCCGCGCGTGACCAGACCCGCCGTTTCCAGAATTTTCAGATGGGTCGAAATCGTCGGCTGGCTGAGCGCGAAGGGCGCTGCCAAATCGCCCACCGACGCCTCGCCCAGGATCAGCCGGTCCAGGATCGCCCGTCGGGTCGGGTTGGCAAGGGCGTTGAAGATAAGGTCGAGCGATTGTTGCATACGTAAATCTCTATATTGAATTATATCAATATAGAGAGTTTATGAGGTTTGGTCAAGTTTCCTTGTCAGCCATACCAAACGTCAAGGGCGCACCGCCCTTCCTACGATGCATCGCGAAAGTTCACCGATTTCACGTCGCTGTCAGGCGCGGATTTCTTCCGCCGCTGGATCAGCCGGTTCAGGGCATTGACATAGGCCTTCACGCTCGCCACCACCGTATCGGTATCCGCCGACTGGCCTGTTGCGATCCGGCCCTCTTCTTCGATCCGGACCGAAACCGTTGCCTGCGCGTCCGTTCCTTCGGTCACCGCATGCACCTGATACAGTTGCAGCCGCGCCTTGTGCGGGAACAGCATCTTTACCGCGTTGAAGGCCGCATCGACCGGCCCGTCCCCCGTCGCCTCCACCGCATGGTCGACCCCCTCGATGGTCAGCGTCAGCGCCGCCTCTTGCGGGCCATCCGTGCCGCAGACAACCCGCAGGCGTTTCACCTGCAGCGTATCATGGGGCTGGTGCGTTTCCTGATCCTGCATCAGGGCGATCAGGTCGTCGTCATAGATTTCCTTCTTGCGGTCAGCCAAGGCCTTGAACCGCACAAACACGTCGGCCAGCTGGTTATCCGCCAGTTCATACCCCAGATCGCGCAGCTTTGAGCGCAGTGCCGCACGCCCCGAATGCTTGCCCATCACCAGATTGGTTTCCGACAGGCCGATGTCCGTAGGGCGCATGATCTCGAACGTTTCGGCGTTCTTCAGCATCCCGTCCTGATGGATCCCCGATTCATGCGCAAAGGCGTTCTTGCCCACGATGGCCTTGTTGAACTGTACGGCAAAACCCGAAACCGTCGCCACCTTGCGGCTGATGTTCATGATCTTCGTCGTCTCGATCCGGGTCTGATAGGGCAGGATGTCATTCCTGACCTTCATCGCCATCACCACCTCTTCCAGCGCCGTATTTCCCGCGCGTTCGCCCAGACCGTTGATCGTGCATTCGATCTGCCGCGCCCCCGCCTCTACCGCTGCCAAGGCATTCGCCGTGGCCATGCCCAGATCGTTGTGGCAATGCGTGGCAAAGATGATTGTGTCCGCCCCCGGCACCCGCGCCAGCAGCATCGCGATCAGCGCCGCACTTTCACGCGGCGCGGTATAGCCGACCGTATCGGGAATGTTGATCGTGGTCGCCCCGGCCCTGATCGCGATTTCAACCGTGCGGCACAGGTAGTCATGTTCGGTCCGTGTCGCGTCCATCGGCGACCATTGCACATTGTCGCACAGGTTGCGGGCATAGGTCACCGTGTCATGGATGCGCTGGGCCATCTGGTCCATGTCCAGATTGGGGATCGCCCGGTGCAGCGGCGAGGTGCCGATGAAGGTATGTATGCGCGGGCTGCGCGCATGTTTCACCGCGTCCCAGCAGCGATCAATGTCCTTGTAATTGGCCCGCGCCAGCCCGCAGATCGTCGAGGTCTGCGCCAGTTTGGCGATGGAACTTACCGCCTCGAAATCGCCTTCCGACGCAATCGGAAATCCCGCTTCAATGATGTCCACCCCCATCTCGTCTAGCAGGGACGCAATCTCCAGCTTTTCGCTATGGGTCATTGTGGCCCCGGGCGACTGCTCGCCATCGCGCAGGGTGGTGTCGAAGATCAGGACGCGGGGTTGGGTGGATTTGTCAGTCATATCGGGGATTCCCTGGTTCTTAGCTTGCGTTCAAAGGGCGCTTGTCACGTCCGAGCGTTCGCACCCAAAGGCACGCTCAGACGTGGCTAAGAAGAAGCAGACCACGGGTGCCGGGGGCGCAGATGGCACCCAAAAAAGTGGCGATGTGATCATTCCGTGTCATGGGGGATGACTATACGGGCAAATTTCATGAAGGAAAGGGGGCATGTCAGAAACGCAGCCAGGTTTTTGGGGTGGCTGGCGTGTGCAGGTATTTTTGGCAAGATGAATGGTCAGGCGGGGTTCTTGGCCTAGGTAACGGGCGAATAAACGGGGGTTGTGATGGAACGGGCATTGGTGATCGGGGCATCGGGCGGAATCGGCGCGGCACTTGTCGCGGCACTTTCGGGGCGCGGGGCAGAGGTGACGGGTCTGTCGCGGTCGGGTAACGGGCTGGACGTGACGGACGAGGGCAGTGTTGCGACGCATCTGGGCGCGCTCGACGGGAAGTTCGACGTGGTGATAGTGGCCACGGGCGCGCTGGCCCTGCCGGGGCAGGGGCCGGAAAAGACGCTGCGCACGCTCGACCCCGGCGCGTTGGCGCATCAGTTTACGCTGAATGCGGCGGGGCCTGCGCTGGTGTTGAAACACGCGCTGCGCCTGATGCCCAAGGACCGCCCCGCGCGCTTTGCTGCAATTTCGGCGCGGGTAGGGTCGATCGGCGACAACGCGTTGGGTGGGTGGTATTCGTACCGCGCGGCCAAGGCGGCCTTGAACCAGTTGATCCACACGGCCGCAATCGAGGTGGGGCGCAGCTATCCAAAGGCGGTGCTGGCGCTGCTGCATCCCGGAACGGTGGATACGCCCTTCACCGCAAACTACACGCCTGCCTATGAAAAACTGACACCCGCGCAATCGGCGGCGGCACTGCTGTCGGTTCTGGACGGTCTGACCCCGTCGGACAGCGGCGGATTCTTTGATCAGAATGGCGCGCATGTCGCATGGTAGGGCGGCTGATCCTGATCCTTGGCGATCAGTTGAGCGAGGGGTTGTCCGCCTTGCAGACGGCGGAAAAGGCGCGCGATGTGGTGGTCATGGCCGAGGTGATGGCCGAAGGCACCTATGTGCCGCACCATCCGCAGAAGATCATCCTCGTCCTGTCAGCGATGCGGAAATTCGGGCAACATCTGCAGGCGGCGGGCTGGCAGGTGGCCTATACGCGGCTGGATGATGCGGGGAACAGTCACAGCATTTCGGGCGAATTGCTGCGCCGCGCGGCCGAGTTCGGGGTGGCGCAGGTGCTGGTCACGCAGCCGGGGGAATGGCGGCTGGACGCGGTGTTGCGGGAGATGCCGTTGGATGTGACGATCCTGCCGGATGACCGTTTTATCTGCACCAATCCGGAGTTCGCAGCCTGGGCCGATGGGCGCAAGCAGTTGAGAATGGAGTATTTTTACCGCGACATGCGCCGCAAGACAGGCCTGTTGATGGAGGGGGACAAACCCGCCGGGGGTCAGTGGAATTTCGACCATGACAACCGCAAACCCGCGACGCCCGATCTGTTCCGCGCGCCGCCCCCGCGTTTCGCGCCGGATGCGGTGACCGAGGAAGTGGCGCAGCTGGTCGAGGCGCGGTTTCCGGATCATTTCGGCAAGGCCCGCCCCTTTGGCTGGGCGACAGATCGGGCCGGTGCGCTGATCGCACTCGATCACTTCATGGCGCATTCCCTGCCCGCTTTCGGCGATTATCAGGATGCGATGCTGGTCACTGACCCGGTCCTGTCGCATTCGCTGCTGTCGCCTTATCTCAACATCGGCCTGCTGACCCCGATGGAAATCTGCCTGCGGGCCGAGGCGGAATGGAAGGCTGGCAGGGCACCGATCAATTCCGTGGAAGGCTTCATCCGTCAGATCATCGGCTGGCGCGAATTCATGCGGGGCATCTATTTTCTGGAAGGGCCGGACTATCCGCAACGCAACATGTTGGGTCATAGCCGCAGCCTTCCCCCGCTCTATTGGGGTGCGGCGACAAAGATGAACTGCCTGTCGCATGCCGTGGGCCAGACCCGCGACATGGCCTATGCCCACCATATTCAGCGATTGATGGTGACGGGCAACTTTGCCCTGCTGGCAGGGGTGGACCCGGGGCAGGTGCATGAATGGTATCTGTCCGTCTACATCGACGCCTATGAATGGGTCGAGGCACCGAATACCGTGGGGATGAGCCAGTTTGCCGACGGGGGTGTGGTGGGGTCAAAACCCTATGTCAGTTCAGGGGCTTACATTGACCGCATGTCGGATTACTGCGGCGGTTGCGCCTATTCGGTCAAGGAAAAATCGGGGCCGAAGGCCTGCCCGTTCAATCTGCT
>JANMDH010000280.1:0-19127 GCA_031376195.1 Gemmobacter sp.
GCCATCGGCATTTGAATCTTCGGTCTGGAAACCAACGTAGCCGTTGCCTTCGTTGATCGCAGGATATTCCTTGTGAAACCCGAATGAGTTTGTCGCCTCACTCCCGCAAGCCTTTAGTTTTTTTACGGTCTGTTGTTGCGCGGCCAGTGGGCCTGCAACCAGAACAAACGCTAACATTGATGATACCAATACTTTCATACGTCTCGCTCCCATTTCAATCACAACCCTTGCCCCGGCTTCACGTCACGCAACTCCATCGCTTTCGCAGGATCCCGCCACATCTGGTGCAGCACGTTTTGCCGCTTGATCCCGGTCCGGTGCCGCAGGGTCAGCACGATCGCCCCGATCATCGCCACCAGCAGGATCAAACCCGCCAGTTGGAACAACAGGATATATTTGTCATAAATCAGCAGGCCCAAGGCGCGGGTATTCTCGACCTGATCCATATCCGGCGTTACCGCCTGCCGCAGGCCCATCGCCCCGTCCGCCTGCACCCAGGCACCGTAAGCCAGTGCAAACTGCATCAGCAGAACCACTCCGATCAGCAGGGCCAGTGGCATGTAGCGCGCCATTTCGCCCTTCAACTCGGCAAAGTCGATGTCCAGCATCATCACCACAAACAGGAACAGCACCGCCACCGCCCCGACATAAACAATGATCAGCAGCATCGCCACGAATTCGGCCCCGAGCAGCACGAACAGCCCCGCTGTGGACAGGAACGCGAGGATCAGCCACAGCACCGAGTGCACCGGGTTGCGGCTGATCGTGACCAAGAGGCCCGCCGTCACGGTCACGATGGCAAAGGCATAAAATGCTAGATCAGCGATGGTCATACCTCAGCCTCCCGTTCCGCGAAGACGGACTGCGCCACTTCCAGCGCCTTCTGCATGGCGGGCACGCCGCCGAACATCGACATCTGCCAGATCACTTCGGCAATCTCCCGCTCCGTCGCCCCTGCCGACAATGCGTTCTTGATCGTCAGGCGCAGCTGCGGCTCACCCGCGGCGCCCAGAACCGTCAAGGCGGCGACGGTCACCAGAAACCGCGTGCGCGCATCCAGACCTTCGGGGTTGAATGTCTTGCCAAAGAACGCCTCAAGCATTTCTTTGGGCATGGCGGGGAACATCTTTTCGAAGGCTTTCACGTCAATGCCTTCAAAACCGGGGGTAAAGGCTTTCGCCATTTCTTGCCCTTGCGCCATCATCTGGGCGAACATCTTGGTGAAATCTTCGGTCATCTGATCACCTGTAGGGCGCGTCGAGTTCAAGGTTCCGCGCAATCTCGGCTTCCCAGCGGTCACCGTTCGCCAACAGCTTGTCCTTGTTATAGAACAGCTCTTCCCGCGTCTCGACGCTGAATTCGAAGTTTGGACCTTCGACAATCGCATCCACCGGGCATGCCTCTTGGCAGAACCCGCAATAGATGCATTTTGTCATGTCGATGTCATATCGGGTGGTGCGGCGCGACCCGTCTTCGCGCGGTTCGGCATCAATCGTGATCGCCTGTGCGGGGCAGACCGCTTCGCACAGTTTGCAGGCAATGCAACGCTCCTCGCCATTGGCATAGCGGCGCAGGGCATGTTCACCCCGGAAACGCGGGCTGAGCGGGCCCTTTTCATGCGGATAATTCAGCGTGACCTTGGGCGCGAAGAAATACTTCAGGCCAAGGCCAAAGCCCTTGATGAAGTCGGATAGCAGAAAGTATTTCGCCGCCCGTCCGTAATCGACTGTGCGTTCCGGTCCCATATCAGCCCCCTATCGCCCAGCGCGCCCAAAAGCCGCCAAACACCTCGAATTTCGCCAGAAACGCCACGATCACGACCCATCCGAGGCTCATCGGCAGGAACACTTTCCAACCGATCCGCATCAGCTGATCATATCGGTAGCGCGGCACGATTGCCTTCACCATCGCGAACATGAAGAAGAAAAAGGCCATCTTGCCCACCATCCACAGCGCCCCATCGGGCAGCCCGGGGATCGGTGACAACCAGCCGCCAAAGAACAACAGCGACATCAGCGCGCACATCAGGAAGATCGCGATGTATTCGCCCGCCATGAACAACAGGTACGGTGTGCTGGAATATTCCACCATGAACCCCGCCACCAGTTCCGACTCAGCCTCCGGCAGGTCGAACGGCGGGCGGTTGGTTTCGGCCAGCGCGCTGATGAAGAACAGGAACACCATCGGGAAATGCGGAATCCAGTACCAGTTCAGCAGCCCATAATCTCCGTCCTGTGCTGCGACGATGGCGCTGAAATTCATGCTGCCGGTGGACAGGATGATCCCGATGATGATCAGACCGAGCGACACTTCATAGGAAATCATCTGCGCAGCGGAGCGGAGCGAGCCTAGAAACGGGTATTTGGAATTGCTGGCCCAGCCCCCCATGATCACGCCGTAAACTTCCAAAGAGGATACCGCAAAGACAAACAGAATTGCCACGTTGATGTCGGCCAGAATCCAGCCCTGATCGAACGGAATGACGGCCCAGGCGAGCACGGCGAGCACGAATGACAGCATGGGGGCAAGGAAGAACACAGGGCGGTCGGCACCTGCAGGTACGACTATTTCCTTGACCACGTATTTCAGCGCATCGGCCACCGACTGCAGCAGGCCAAACGGCCCCACCACGTTCGGGCCGCGTCGCATCTGAACGGCGGCCCAGATCTTGCGGTCGCCATAGACGAGGAACAGCAGGCTGATCATGACAAAAGCGATGATCAACAGGCTTTGCGCCGCGATCAGGACGGCAGTGCCAAGGCCCGTTGCAAAGAAATCACCCATGGTCAGTCACGCCCCCAAATCACTTGCGATGCGCTTTAGCACCCGTCTTACTCCGCCGCCAGCGCCGGCTTGTCCCGACCATCCGCCAAAGCCTGCAATTCACCCATCAACGCGCTGGCGCGGGCCACGGCATTCGTCAGGTAGTATTGCGATACCGCAGGGGCGAAGTCGCCCTTGCCCATTGCTGCAGGCTTAATCGGAGACCAGACATTTTCCGCCACTTCATCGATTCTGCCCAGATGTGGGTGTGCATTAACAAGCGATGCGCGCAGCTGCGCCAGACTGTCCCAGGCCAAAGTCATCCCAATTTCCGCCGACAGTGCCCGCAGGATCGCCCAATTTTCCTTGGCCTCGCCCGGCGCAAAACCCGCACGAAAGGCCAGTTGCGGGCGGCCTTCGGTGTTCACGAACAGGCCGTTTTCTTCGGTATAGGCGGCACCTGGCAAAATGATGTCGGCCTGGTGCGCGCCCTTGTCGCCGTGGCTGCCCTGATAGATGACAAACACACCCTTCGGCAGATCAACGTCATCCGCCCCAAGATTATAAATGACCTGCGCGCCATCCAGCGCCGCCTCAATCCCGCCGTCCGTGACCGCCCCCACGTCCATCGCCCCAACGCGGCTGGCCGCCGTATGCAGGATCAGGAATTTGCTGGCAGAGTTTTCGGCCAACCTCATCGCATGACCCAGAACCGCCTCGCCGTCAGCACCCGTCAGCGCCCCCTGCCCCACGATCACCATCGTCGGCTTTGCCTTCGTCTCATCACTGATGACCTGCGCCGACAGGCCCGCCAGCGCATCTCGCCCGGTTCCAACATGCGCATGATCATAAGTCAGGTTGACTGCCGGCCCCACCAGACCGATGGTCGCCCCATTCGTCCAGGCCTTGCGCAGTCGCGCGTTCAGCACTGCTGCCTCATTGCGCGGGTTGGTCCCGATCAACTGGATCATTTTCGCCGCATCAATATTTTCAATCCGCGCCGTGCCCACGTATGCCGACCGATTGCCGGCAGGCAATTTCGCCCCGTCTGTCCGGCATTCCACTTTGCCGCCCAAACCCTCAATCAGGGTCTTCAGTGAATAGACCGCCTCCACCGGGGCAAGATCGCCCACTATGCCTGCGATCTTTTTCCCCTTCATCACTGCCGCCACAGCCCTCAGCGCCTCATCCCAGCCCGCTTTGCGCAGCTTGCCGTTTTCGCGGATATAGGGCGTGTCCAGCCGCTGCCGCCGCAATCCATCCCACACGAACCGCGTCTTGTCGGAAATCCATTCCTCATTCACGCCGTCATGGTTGCGCGGCAGGATGCGCATCACTTCGCGCCCCTTGGTGTCCACCCGGATGTTGCTGCCAAGCGCGTCCATCACGTCGATGGTTTCCGTTTTGGTCAATTCCCACGGACGCGCCGTGAACGCATAAGGTTTTGATGTCAAAGCGCCCACCGGGCACAGATCGATGATATTGCCCTGCAGGTTCGAATGCAGTGTCTCGTTCAGATAGGTCGTGATCTCGGCATCCTCGCCGCGACCCGTCTGGCCCATTTCAAGAATACCCGCTACTTCGGATGTGAACCGCACACAACGCGTGCAACTGATGCACCGCGTCATCTTCGTTTCGACCAGCGGCCCTAAATCAAGGTCTTCCGACGCCCGCTTCGGCTCGCGGTAGCGGCTGAAATCCACCCCATACGCCATCGCCTGATCCTGCAGGTCGCATTCCCCCCCCTTGATCGCAAATCGGGCAGTCGAGTGGATGGTTGATCAGCAGAAATTCCATCACCCCTTCGCGGGCCTTCTTGACCATCGGCGAATTCGTTCTGACCAAAGGCGCCTCGCCATTCGGCCCCGGGCGCAAATCCTTGACCTGCATCGCGCAGGACGCCGACGGCTTCGGCGGCCCGCCCACCACTTCCACCAGACACATCCGGCAGTTCCCCGCGATGGTCAGGCGTTCATGATAGCAAAAGCGCGGTATTTCGACCCCCGCGACCTCGGCCGCCTGAATGATCGTCATCGCGCCATCGACCTCGACCTCGGTCCCGTCGATATTGATTTTCTTCAGGTTGGTCATGCAAGGGTCTCCAGTCGTTTAAGGTCAGCGGATGCGCGCGGCCAAGTCTTGAAGGCGAGCACGAAAAGAGCCGCCCATTTGATTAGAAACGGAAGAACGATGCGCGAGGCAATCTGCGTCCAACGTCCCTCGAATTGTATGGTCAGCAGCCACAAACCGACCGGCCCGGCGATCAATGGTCCGACTGCTGCCGTCAGCCACAGCCAGCGCAGGCCCGCTTTCCACAGGATCACCGCCAGCAGCACCGTCAGCACAAGTATCGTCAGGTAGGTGAATGCAAGGACGCTGATCATCTTGCACTCTACTCCGCTGCTACTTGCGTGCAACCGTGGCTGCGCCACAGCACCGCGTCTTGCAGATACTTCCAGCCAAACGCCTGATCGCTGTCGCCGTGCACCCGCAGGTGTTCCAGCCGCGCCAGTGCCTCGGCCAGCGTCGGCTTATGACCCGCAGGCACCCACCACATCACGAAATGCATCCGGCCCAGGACCTCGAACCATTCCTGACGCCGTTCATAGAACTGCCGGTGCACGGTGTTCCAGACAAACGCTTCCAGAGTTTCCACACTTTCCCAGACCGTCAGGTTCGACACATATTGCGCATCGCCGTCGATCTTCGCCTCTGTATTCCCTGTGCCAGGCTCACCCGAGCCTTCCATCATCCAGACGAACCCGGGCATCCGCTTGCCAAGACCATTCACCCGGTCAAGCGCGTTCATAAAATCGGCGACCTTCGGGTCATCGACGGGGGCCAGCAAACGGCCCACGTTCAATTCGGCAAGGTGCATTCCGGTCATGTGCAAGCCCCCTCAAACGCCCAGACACCGAGTGCTGCAACCCGGCCCACCGCTTGGTCGTCATAAACGCCGCCCGCTTGGCCGCAGGCAGCCACCGCCGCCGCTTTGGCAGGTTTGCCGTCCGAAGCCCCCAGCGCCGTGCCCGTCCGCGTCACCCGCACGGTCATTCCCGTCACCGCAGTCGCACCCTTTTTGGTAATGATCAGGCCCGCATTGCCCGGCTGCACCTCGGCCACGAACGACGCCTGACTCAGCGCCACAATCTGTTGCCCTGACTTCGCCCCACTCGGTTGCCCCTTGCCCGAAGGCATAGGTGCCCCGCAGGCCGAAACCAGCAACGCAACCACCAGAATGCGGGCACTAAAACGCATCATTCCGCCGCCATCGCGCCGATGCGCCCCGTGCGTTTCGCTTTGATCCGGTCCTCGATCTCATCCCGGAAGGCCCGGATCAGGCCCTGGATCGGCCAGGCCGCCGCGTCACCAAGGGCGCAGATCGTGTGACCCTCCACCTGTTTCGTGACACTCAGCAGCATGTCAATCTCCTCGACCTCTGCCTCGCCCCGCACCAGACGGTCCATCACCCGCATCATCCAGCCCGTGCCTTCACGGCAGGGCGTGCATTGGCCGCAGCTTTCATGCTTGTAGAATTTCGACAGCCGCCAGATCGCTTTGATCACATCTGTCGACTGATCCATCACGATGACCGCCGCCGTGCCCAAACCTGACCGCTGTTCGCGCAGCCAGTCGAAATCCATGATCGCGTCATCGCATTGGCTGGCTGTCAGCAAAGGCACAGACGACCCGCCGGGGATCACAGCCTTGATGTTCTTCCAACCGCCCCGCACCCCGCCGCAGTGCCGGTCCAGCAGTTCCTTCAGCGGGATCGACATCGCCTCTTCGACCACGCAAGGATGCATCACATGGCCTGAAATCCCGAAAATCTTGGTGCCTGTGTTGTTCGGACGTCCAAAAGACGCAAACCAGTCCGCCCCCCGCCGCAGGATGGTCGGCACCACAGCGATCGATTCAACGTTGTTCACTGTGGTTGGGCAGCCATACAGCCCCGACCCCGCCGGGAACGGCGGCTTCATCCGCGGCATGCCCTTTTTGCCCTCAAGGCTTTCCAGAAGCGCCGTTTCCTCACCACAGATATAGGCCCCCGCGCCGTGGTGCAAGTAAAGGTCATAGTCATAACCCGACCCGGCCGCATTCTTGCCCAGCAGGCCCGAGTCATAAGCCTCGTCTATCGCCGCCTGCAGCGCCTCGCGTTCCCGGATGTATTCGCCCCGGATATAAATGTAGCCAGCCACCGCATTCATCGCAAAGCCCGCGATCAGGCATCCTTCGATCAGTGTATGCGGATCATGCCGCATAATTTCGCGGTCTTTGCAGGTGCCCGGCTCAGATTCGTCGGCATTGACCACCAGATAACTGGGCCGTCCGTCGGATTGTTTCGGCATGAAAGACCATTTCAAACCGGTTGGAAAGCCTGCACCACCCCGCCCCCGAAGGCCCGATGCCTTCATCTGTTCGACGATCCAGTCGCGGCCCTGTTTGATGAACCCCTCCGTGCCTGACCAGTGGCCGCGCGCCCGTGCTCCGGCAAGGGAGCGGTCGTGCATCCCGTACAAGTTCGTGAATATCCGGTCCTGGTCTTTCAGCATCGCAAATCCTCAACTTCCCCGGCGTTTCCGCCACAACTGCATCGTCACGACCAGCGCCCAGATGAACGCCGCAATTGCCGACAGATCGAACAGAAATGCAAACCGTGCCTCCCATCCCAACCGGCCGCCCAGCCATTGCGCCGCCAGCCACAGGATCGCCGTCACCGCAATCACAAGACCCACAAGACGAGCCTGCCGGGCGGCGACTGCATCCTGCGGAGTTGGCGCGGGCATCAGAAGTCTTTCCCGGCGTCAAGCTGCGCCAAAAATTCGGTCGCGCCCAAAGCCACAATTGCCTTCGCCTGCGGTACCCAGCGGTCGCGCGTCACGCGGCCCTTGAATCCTTCCAAATTGTCGTCAACCCACGAGATTTCCTCGGGCGTCCAAGCAGCCACCTGATCGAAATGAAAGAAACCCAGCTTTTGACACAGTATTTCCAGCTTTGGCCCGATCCCCTTGATGATCTTCAGATCATCTGCCTTGCCGCCCCGCGCCGCTTTCAGGACTTTTGGCTTCGTCGCGACACCCGGTGTCGCCGTGGCCACAATCACGGGGGCCGTCTTCACTACCCGTTTCACCTTTGAAGTGGCGGGTTTGGCAGGTGCCGCTTTTGCGGCGGGTTTGGCAGCAATACGGGCCGCTTTGGCGGCCACCTTGGGTCTTGCCGATGGCGGTGCTGCAACATCCATCACCGGTGCCGCCACCACTGCGGCGGCAGATCTGACAGATTCCGCGGCAACAACTGCAGGCGTCACTTTAGCCGAAGGCACAACGGGTGTAGACGCGGGCGATGCGACGGGCGTTGATGCAAACCACGACAAAACAATTCCTGACAACAGGAAAATGACACCCGCAATCGCAACGGATGATGTATAGTCAAACTGGCCCACAACAAGACAAAGCCCAAGCGCCACCGCGCCGACGCCTGCCGCAATCAGCCATCCGCCAAACCACGGCCCGCCTTTGAAGTCATGTTCCATTTGCATCATCCCCATCTGGTGCCGCGTCCCCGGCGTTGCGTCTTGATCTCAGTCGTCCATCCCACCTTTGGCTGACCATGGTGCCGTCAGCTTTTCCCCATCAAATCCTTGGCCTGCGCCACCCAGTTGTCCCGCGTGACCCGGCCCCTGAAGCCTTCAAGATTGTCATCGACCCAGGCAATTTCGGCAGGGGTCCACGCCGCGATCTGGTCAAAATGATAGAAACCCAGCCTGTGGCACAGTGCCTCCAGCTTTGGCCCGATCCCCACAATGACCTTCAGATCATCCGGCTTGTTGCCCCGCGGCGCGGTCATGCCCGCAGGCTTCCCCGTCACCGCCACTTCCGGCTTACCCACCGACTGGGCATGAGCCTGCTGGACCAACGCCCCCGTTTTATCCGCCACTAAATCCTTGCCGGGCTTGGGCTCCTTTGCCACAGCGTTCGCGGGGGTTGCGGGTTTTGCCACCTCCGCAGATTTTCCCAGCCACGACGTCAGCAGCGGCACTTCCGTACCGTCGATCCGTTTCACCGTATCGCCCACGTCCATCGCCAATTGCGCGCTTGCGTTGTATTTCGTCCGACCCGAGTCGTATTGCTTCAAACTCGTCAGCCCGCCCAACGGTTCGGACGAATACCGCCCATTTTGGGGCCCTGGAACCGGCACCTCACCGTTGGAAAACCGCACGATCAAATCCCGCAGTTTTTCCGGCGTCAGGTCTTCGTAGTAATCCTTGCCGATCTGGGCCATTGGCGCATTCGCGCAGGCCCCCATGCACTCGACCTCTTCCCAGCTGAACTTCCCGTCTGCCGACAGCGTATGTGCCTTGGGCGAGACCAGCTCCTGACACACTGCAATCAGGTCCTCCGCCCCGCAGATCATGCAGGACGTCGTTCCGCAAATCTGGATATGCGCCACAGAACCAACAGGTTGCAACTGAAACATGAAGTAAAATGTCGCCACTTCCAAAGCCCGGATATAGGCCAGTCCCAGCATATCGGCCACATGTTCAATCGCAGGCCTGGAAAGCCAGCCTTCCTGCTCCTGCGCGCGCCAAAGCAGCGGGATGATGGCGCTCGCCTGACGGCCCGCCGGGTATTTGGTGATCTGGCCTTTGGCCCAAGCGAGGTTGGCTGACGTAAAAGTGAATGAGGCGGGCTGGTGAGGGTGAAGGCGGCGAAGCATTTTAGTTAAAACCCTTGTTTTGATGTAGCGCGACTACGGACGGAAAAGAAAGGGACAGCCCATCATTCTCCATACGCACCATATCTGCTTCGCTGCCACACTGAAGAAATTTGATCGGCAGCTTCGTTGAAGGCGCGGCCGCTGACTTGATCTCAAAATCTTCGGGTAAAAGAGAAGAAAAGAGCTTTTTCCCGCTCACCGATCAATCTCCCCGAACACCACATCCATCGTCCCGATGATCGCCGAAACATCCGCTAACTGGTGCCCTTTGCACATGAAATCGAGCGCCTGCAGATGCGGAAACCCCGGCGCACGTATCTTGGCCCGGTAGGGTTTGTTCGTCCCATCCGCCACCAGAAAAACACCAAACTCACCCTTTGGTGCATCGACGCAGGCGTAAACCTCACCCGCGGGCACGTGGAAGCCTTCGGTATACAGTTTGAAGTGATGGATCAGCGCCTCCATCGAGGTCTTCATTTCGGCCCGTGGCGGCGGCGTCAGTTTGCCCCGCGCCAGAATATCGCCCTTTTCCACCCGTAGCTTCGCAATCGCCTGACGGATGATCGACGTGCTTTCCCGCATTTCCGCCATCCGGCACAGATAGCGGTCATAACAGTCGCCGTTCACGCCCACCGGAATCTTGAAATCAAACTCGTCATAGCATTCATAGGGTTGCGCGCGCCGCAGATCCCACGCCAGCCCCGACCCGCGCACCATAACGCCGGAAAAGGACCATTCCAGAACATCGTCTTCCGTAATCACACCAATATCCGCATTCCGCTGCTTGAAAATCCGGTTCTCCGTCAGCAGCCCGTCGATGTCATCCAGCACACGCGGGAATTCCACGGCCCACTGATCAATGTCGTCGATCAGCTGCGGCGTCAGATCCTGGTGTACTCCGCCCGGACGGAAATAGGCCGCGTGCAGCCGTGCGCCGCAGGCCCGTTCATAAAACACCATCAATTTTTCGCGTTCCTCGAATCCCCAGAGCGGTGGGGTCAGCGCGCCCACATCCATGGCCTGCGTCGTCACGTTCAGCAAGTGGTTCAGCACCCGCCCGATTTCGCAGAACAACACCCGGATCAGGCTCGCGCGACGCGGAATTTGTACGCCCGTCAGCTTTTCAATCGCCAGACACCAGGCATGTTCCTGGTTCATCGGCGCCACATAATCCAGCCGGTCGAAATAGGGCAGATTTTGCAGATATGTCCGGCTTTCCATCAGCTTTTCAGTGCCACGGTGCAGCAGCCCGATATGCGGATCGCAGCGTTCCACAATCTCGCCGTCCAGTTCCAGAACCAGACGCAAAACCCCATGCGCTGCCGGGTGTTGTGGGCCGAAGTTGATGTTGAAATTGCGGATTTTCTGCTCACCCGTCTCAAGGTCCTTGGACCCGTCGTCATAGGTGTTCACGCGGATGTCACCGTCCATCATTGGGTCACCTCTTTCATGTTCGCGCGCCAGACATCCGGAAGGTCGGGATAGGCATCAGCAACGTAATCGTATTGTGGCCGCAATGCCACCCGGGCCCGGGCCTGCTGATCCGGTGTCATGGCCAGCGCGATGCCCGCATGCACTTTGCGGTCAAAGTTGGGCTGTGACCCTGCAAGACCCAGAAATGACCACAGTATGGTCATGCCCGCCGGGGTCAACATATCCTCAGTGAAGTGCACTAACAGACGGTCTGGCGCGACGGCGCGGCGCAATTTTTCAATCGTCCCAGCATAATCGCCCCGCCCGCCCATCTCTGGATTGGTGTCCACGATGGCATCAAACCGTTGCGCGACGGTCGCGGCAAAGGCATCGGGCGCAGTCAGGCCCTGTCGGGCCTGCATGCGCAGATGGCTCCACATCCGGGCGACGGGGTCACGCAAAAGATACAGAAAACGCACATCTGGCGCGATGCTTGCCATGGCGATCAGGGTGTCGACCGTTAGCGTGGCATAGGCCGGCGTGAAATCTCCAACAATTCTCTGCCCGGTCAGACCTGACATCAGATAAGCGCAATAAGCGTCCGAATTCGGGCTGCGCTGCGACAGGACCGCAACCCAATCCCGCAGATCTGCAATCCGACGGCGCAAATGGTGTTGCTTGGCGACCGTTGTCGCAGGCAGTTCAAGGCCGAGCCGCAGCATTTCGGCCTTATGACTTTTGATCCGGCGCTCCAGATGATCCGATTGGATCGCAGTGAAATAGTGCAGTTCCTTGATCGTGCGGAAATGGCAATCGGGATGGGCTGCCAATTCCCGGTGCAGCCAAGACGTGCCCGCTTTGGTTGCCCCGACACAGATCAGAATGGCAGGAACCTGCATCACATCAAACCGCTTTCTTCTCATCACCCGGCAGGATGTATTCCGCACCTTCCCATGGCGACATGAAATCAAACTGTCGGTATTCTTGAACCAGTTTCACCGGCTCATACACCACCCGCTTCAGCGCCTCGTCATAGCGCACTTCGGTATAGCCCGTCGTCGGGAAATCCTTGCGCAAAGGATGCCCACGAAAACCATAGTCGGTCAGCAGACGGCGCAAATCGGGGTGGCCGCTGAACAGAATACCGAACATGTCAAAGATTTCGCGCTCAAACCAATTGGCGGCCGGATAAACGGCGTTGATTGACGGTAGAATTTGGTCGTCACCCTGCCCGACACGCAGGCGGATGCGATGGTTCTGATACATCGACAGAAAGTGATAGATTACGTCAAAGCGCGTGCTGCGTTCGGGGTGATCAACGGCTGTAATGTCGACCAATGTGGTAAAACGGCAGGTTCCGTCCGTCTTCAGGAATTCGACCAGCCGGATCAGGCGCGCAGGCAGCACCGTCAGGGTCAGCTCGCCAAAGGCCACATCCGATGCCTCCACCACGCCCGGCAGGCGTTGGGAGATATGGGCGGCAAGTTCGTTCAACGCATCCGACATTGGGCTACCTCTTATCGGGTCAGGGTTCCGGTGCGGCGAATTTTCCGCTGCAACTGCAGGATGCCATACAGCAGCGCCTCTGCCGTGGGCGGGCAACCAGGAACGTAGATATCCACCGGCACGATCCGGTCACAGCCCCGCACGACGCTGTAGCTGTAATGGTAGTATCCCCCACCATTCGCGCATGAGCCCATGCTGATGACATATCGAGGTTCTGGCATCTGGTCATAAACCTTGCGCAGCGCCGGGGCCATCTTGTTGGTTAGCGTTCCCGCCACGATCATCAGGTCCGACTGGCGCGGGCTCGCGCGGGGCGCGGTGCCGAACCGTTCCAGATCATAGCGCGGCATAGACGTATGCATCATTTCCACCGCACAGCAGGCCAGACCAAAGGTCATCCAGTGCAATGATCCATTTCGCGCCCAGTTGATGATATCTTCGGTCGAGGTGAGCAGAAAACCCTTGTCCGTCAATTCCCGGTTCAGGGATTGCACGGCGACTTCCGTGTCGCCCCCGACCGTGTTAGCCCCCGCCATCACGCCCATTCCAGTGCTCCCTTCTTCCACTCGTAGATGAAGCCAACCGTCAGTACGCCCAAGAATACCATCATCGACCAGAACCCAGCCATCGACACCTCGCCAAATGCGACGGCCCAAGGGAACAAAAAGGCCACTTCCAGATCAAAAATGATGAACAGGATCGATACGAGGTAGAACCGAACGTCGAATTTCATCCGCGCATCATCGAATGCATTAAAACCACATTCATACGCCGATACCTTTTCCGGATCGGGATTGCGGACTGCGATCAGGGCGGCGGCAAGAAGCAGGACAAGACCCAGACCAATGGCCAACGCCAAAAAAATCAGGATGGGCAGATACTCTCGAAGAAGGATGTCCACGAGGTGCTCCTTTTTGCTGGCAACAGGCGAGCGTGCGGACGCTGACGTCCCGCTTGGTCTCTTGCGCTCCGTTTACTCCGCGCCCCCGGCCGGGTCAACCGAAGCCGGGGAAAACATTGCGCAATCCGGCGCGACATTTTCACGAGGATCAGCGAATGACCTTGATTTTGATTCCAACATCCAGCCCCGCGCAAAGCCGATCCGCCGTCAGAACCGTCGCATTCAAATCCGGTGCAAGCGCAAGACAGCTACATTCGCTCAGCAATAGGCGCAGATGGCGGGTTTGCGCGCGCAAGCACCCGCTTCCATGGCCTGATCTGTCACAAAAGGTTGGCAAATCTACTTCATTTGATCAAACATGGGATCAAAACCCATCGGACAGCGCGTAAAAAGATCCCCTCAATCAATCACCCACCATCCACCCACCCTCAACCGACCCTGCCCCCTGCCAGACCGCTGATACTTCGGCCCGGATGATCCGCGCGATCAAGGATACGTCACCCAGCGTAAACGTAAGCGGCAGGCGCAGGTCGATCAGCCCCGCCAGAATGCGATCCGTCGGGGGCATCGGTTCCGGATTGGCATAGCGCCAATGGGAATAGCGGCTGGTAAATGCCACCGGATCCGCGGCCCCGAACCATTTCAGTTCCACCCCGCGCGCGGCACAGCGCGCCATAACAGCCTCTACCCGCAGCCCATTCCAATCGGGCAACAGAAACTGGAACGACGATCCGACGTAGATTTCCTCAGCCGGCCGGTGCGTCAGTCGCAAGCCCGGCGTGTCGCGCAAACCTGCCTCCAACACCTCATACAGTGTTTTCCACCGCACCACCCGGTCCCCCAGCAGCCGCAACTGCGGCCGCAGGATCGCTGCGCGCAGGTTGTCCATGCGGCCACTGATGTTTGGCATATTCAAACGCAACCCTTCAAACACCTCTGGCCCCGGTGCCGCCCGATGCCGCGCATACAGCATGTAACTACCAGACAGCAGAACGGATTTCGCCGCCAGAACCGGATCATCGGTCACGATGAACCCACCCTCACCCGCATTCAGATGCTTGTAGGTCTGCATCGAATAGCAGCCCATGACCCCATGCCGACCCGATGCCACCCCCCGAAAGGTCGCCCCCATCGTATGCGCGCAATCCTCGATTACCACCACACCCGCCGCATCACAGACCGCCATCAGTCGGTCCATGTCACAGACATGCCCCCGCATATGCGACAAAAGCAGAACCCGTGCCTGCCCCGCTTTTGCCGCCAGATCGTCGAGGTCAATCGTCAGCTCCGGCGTCACCCCCACGAACACCGGACGCGCGCCCAGCGACGCAATCGCCCCTGGGACCGGGGCCAGCGTAAACGCGTTCGACAGCACCGTATCCCCTGGCTGCACCCCCACTGCCCGCAAGGCTGTCGCCATCGCATACCCACCCGACGCAACTGCAAGACAATAACGCGCCCCGGTCAGGGCCGCGAATTCCTCTTCCAGAAGTGCCGTTTCGGCCACCTCGTCCGGGGCGGTGTTGTATCGGTGAAGGCGGCCGTGGCGCAGAACCGTAATAGCCGCTTCAATCCCTTCTTCCGGGATCGGTTCCTGTTGGGTAAAACTGCCAGTAAAGCGTTCCATCAGAGTTTTATCACCTCACATTGGGAATCCGTACAAACATCATGAACATCACCCAGGACATCGCAATGATTACTGCTGCGACATAGAACGCGATATCAGCGCTGATCACAATTGCGTCTGGTCGCAGGAACCAGCCAAAAATCTGGCTGAAAAACACCGTGCCGCCCAGCAATGCGATATTCATGACCGACGAAATTCCGCCCTGCAATTCGCCCTGCGGACCCTCAGGCACCGCTTTTGAAAGGATCGTCATAAGCATCGGATGCACGAATCCTTCTGGCCGCAGGATCGTGAACAGCACGCCGCACCATGGCGGAACCCCGGCATAGCGGCGAAAGATCGCAAAGGTGCCAAACGCGTTCGCCCTGCGCCAGTCAAATGGGCGCATATTGGCCCTTGTCAGGGTTTTGGGCAACACGAACCAGTCATAGATGAAGTTCAACACCGAAATCGCCGCAGCCGTTTAGAGCGGCACACGAGGGCCGAATTCACCCAGCAATCCCCCGATCGCTGGCCCCAAAACAAAGCCAACGCAAAAGGCTGCCCCGATCATCCCATAGGCTTTGGCCCGATCCTCGGGCAATGTGACATCTGCAATGTAGGCACTTGCAATCACATAGGATGATCCACAGAGCCCCGCGATGGCACGCCCGACAAAAAGCCAGCAAAAGCAGTGGGCGGCGGCCATAGCGATCCGACAAATTCCCAATCATTGGCGAAAACGCAAACTGCGTTATCGAAAAGGCAAGGAACATCCAGCCCAAGATGATCGATGCATCAGCCAGTGTCATGTCGCCCACGTCCTCAATAAGGCGCGGCAGAACCGGCATGATCAGGCCAAAGCCCATCATGCCGAGAAACACCGTGATCAGAACGAACGTCACCGCATGGCGGGACGCGGGCGAGGCAGTCATTTCAGTTGAAACCAGTTGTTTGTGGCTGACAACGTTAGGGCGGTGGGCAAGCGGTGTCAAAGGCGGCAGGAATGACGACAGGCTTAAGTGACATCGTTCGGCACTTTCAGAACACGGGGTCCGTCGGCGAAAAGCCGCATGCGACAAATTGCGCTGCTTGCCGCGTGGGAAAGTGGGGGATTAAACTCGCGTTATGGATAAGTGTCTGCCACGGCCAGCATGGGTGTAATCATGGTATCCCGTCGCGCGTTTCATCAGGGGCTTTTGGGCTTAATTGCCCTGTCGGCACTGCCCCGGCCCGGGCACGCCACCACACCCGCCAACGCTGACGAAGTGTTTTTGAACCGCCTGACGTTCGGCGCGCATCCGCAAAGCCGCGCCGATCTCGCCCGGTTGGGCCAAACGGCATGGCTGGACGCGCAGATGGCAATGCCAGTCGGCGACGCCGGTCTTGATCAACGCCTGTCAAACGCGCGCCTGCGGATGAATTACGACACAGGCGACAATGGCGAAGGCACTTCATGGCCTGCAGTGGATGAAATGCGCCCGCTGAACTTTCTGAACTCCGATCCGGCAGATCGGGTAGATCTGTTGGATTTCGGCATCGGGATGGATTACAGCGAACGTACGCGGCCCGCATGGGAAGTCACTGTTGCCTCGCTCACCCGGGCCGTCCACGCCGAGGCGCAGTTGCGCGAGGTGATGACGCAGTTCTGGCACGACCATTTCAGTGTGAACGCCCAGAAAGATGAGACGACAGCCGTCTTTTTCCCAAGCCATGACGCGATGCTGCGCGAACATGCGCTGGGCAATTTCCGCGTGATGCTGGGCCAGGTCGCGCGATCGCCTGCCATGCTGTATTACCTTAACAACGCCGACAGCGCCGCCAGCCCCGCGAACGAAAACTTTGCCCGCGAACTGCTGGAATTGCACACGTTGGGCATTGCCAACTATTTGAACGACACGGCCCCGAACTGGCACAATGTGCCGGGTGCAGATGACGGGTTGGCGGCCGGATATATTGATCAGGACGTATACGAGGTCGCCCGCGCCTTTACCGGCTGGTCGGTGGGCGATGGCCGCATGGTATCCGAAGGGGTGGACGCGCCGAAAACAGGACGGTTCCATTATATCGAAGCTTGGCATGACCCCTATCAAAAGCGTGTTCTGGCCGTTGAATTTGCGCCAAACCGGGGCCCGATGGCCGACGGCGAACAGGTGCTGGATATTCTCGCAGCCCATCCCGGGACCGCAGGATTCGTTTGCCGCAAGATGATCCGCAGACTTTTGGCCGATGACCCCGACCCTGCGATGGTGGATCGCATCGCAGCTGCCTTTCTGCGTGCAACGGACGCCCCGGATCAGATCGCCCAGGTGATCCGCGCCATCGTGCACGATCCGTTGTTCACGGCAACACCGCCGGCCAAACTGCGCCGCCCGTTTGAATATCTGGCCGCCATATACCGCGCCACCGGGGCCGAGGTCTGGTCGCCCGAGGGCACCTTTGATTGGCAGTTAAGTCGCGCAGGCTGGCATCAGCACAGTTACGGCCCGCCCACCGGCCATGCCGACCGCGCCAGCCGATGGTCCGGGGGCGGCACCTTGGCCCGCATAGTCGATCTGGCACTGTATGCGCATGACGACTGGTTTGGCTGCACGACATCACACCTAGCCGATCTTTCACCCGAAGGCGCCAGTTTCAATGAGATGGCACAGATTTACGTCAGTCGGCTGTTGGGCCGCGTCGATGCGGACAACATGGACGATCTGGCACAATCCTTGGGGATCGGCGACCGCACCGAACCCCTGACCCTGACCCAAGATGAACGTCAGGGAATAGCCACCGGCATGGTGGCCTTTGCCGCCATCATGCCCGAATTTCTGCTGCGGTAGGGAGCCAGAATGACCGACCCGAAACTTGTGGTGATTTTCCTGCGCGGCGGGGCAGACGGCTTGAACCTTGTCAGCCCCACCTCGGACCCCGATTTGATCGCAGCCCGTCCGGAAGAACTGCGCGTTCTGCGCACAGGGGATACGGCGGGTCATCCCATCCGGCAGGACTTCGCAGATGTCGATTTCCGTTTTCACAACCGCGCCGGGGCCTTGGCAGAACTGTATGCGGCGGGCGATCTGTCGCTGATCCACGCCTCCGGCCTGATCGAGGCGACCCGCAGCCATTTCGAGGCCGAGGCCCGCATTGAACGTGCCGCCGCCACCAGCGATGCCGGAGGCTGGCTGGGACGATGGTTGAACGTCATGGCCCCCGGTGGCGATCTGCCCGCGTTGGCTGTAGGCACCTCCCTGCCCGGCGCACTGGATGGTTCCGAGGCAGCGGTGGCCGAAGAATTGGGCAATCTTATCCTTGCCCAAGGTCACTGGCTTTCCCCCGCCTTGCGGGCCCGGATTGCGGCGGGCTTTGGCAGGCACGGGCCGGTTCAGGCCTCCGTCCGCCAGCTGCTTGATTTGTCCGAGATGATTTCCGGCAGGCTGTGGTCCGACGATGAACAGGGCCTGCGTGCCTATGTCCCGGATGTGCTGTATCCCGATGACAACCCTTTGTCAGTGCCCCTGATGACTGTCGCCCAGACTTTGAAACTGGGCATGGGCACCCGGGTTTCAACAGTCGATTTCGGCGGCTGGGATACGCATGTGCGTCAATCCACTGAATTCGGGCCGAACATCGACTGGCTGGCACAGGCGCTGATGGCCTTCTGGCGCGATCTTGGTCCGTTGCAACAGGACACAAGCGTGGTGGTGATGAGCGAGTTTGGCCGGCGCCTGCGGTCCAATGCAAGCGGCGGAACCGATCACGGGCGCGGCAATGTGATGATGGTGCTGGGCCCGCAAGCGCGCGGCGGCCGTATGCTGGGCCGCTGGCCGGGGTTGAAGAATGACGCGCTGGAAGAAGGTGCCGATCTGGCCGTGACCACCGATTACCGCGCAGTGTTGGCCGAATTGTTGACCGGGCACATGGCGACGCCTGATCTGAGCGCGATTTTCCCCGGCTATCAGCGCACTGCAGACCTCGGGCTTTGGGGGTAAATCTGCAGCCAGTTGCGGTTCGCCAACGCTTCTGTCACCTCTGGCGCATCCGAAAATGATGGTGCGCCCAGTGATCCAGCCCTTTTACCGCCCTGCCCTTTGGACCCTGATGTTCGGCAATCTGGTGATCGGCACTGGCGTTCTGCTTCCCGCCGGGATGCTGGCCGCCTTCATCGCGGATTTTGGCGTGACCCCTGCAACTGCCGGCCTTCTGATGTTCGTAGGGGGCCTTGTCGTTGGCATC
>JANMDH010000301.1:0-2625 GCA_031376195.1 Gemmobacter sp.
GCGCTCAAACGGCGCAATGCCGCCATCGAAGCGCGCTTTCCGGAACTCAAACGCACTGACAGCCCATCCGATCAGGTCGGCGCGGTCGTGGCGGAAACCTTTACCAAGGTCGCACATCAGGTACGGATGCTCTCCCTGGAAAACGCCTTTGACGACGCGGATATCGCGGATTTTGAAGATCGCGTGCGAAAGTATCTCGGGATCACGTCACCCCTGACCTACACCGCCGAACCCAAGATCGACGGTCTGTCCCTGTCGCTGCGCTATGAACAGGGCCGTCTGGTACAGGCCGCGACGCGCGGCGATGGCGAGGTGGGCGAAAATGTCACCGAAAACGCCCGCACCATCCGCGATATCCCCCAAATTCTGCGCGGCGCGCCCGATGTGCTGGAGGTGCGGGGCGAAGTTTACATGTCCCACGCCGATTTCGCCGCACTCAACGCGCGGCAGGCAGCCAAAGGCGACAAGACCTTTGCCAACCCCCGCAATGCCGCCGCCGGGTCGTTGCGCCAGCTGGATGCCGGGATCACCGCCGCGCGCCCCTTGAAGTTTTTCGCCTACACATGGGGCGCGCTCACCGAACCCCTGTCCGATACCCAACTGGGCGCAATCCACCGCCTGCGCGATCTGGGGTTTCACACCAACCCCCTTACGGTTCTGTGCGATGGCCCGCAGGCGATGCTGACCCAATACCGCCTGATCGAATCCCAACGCGCGACCCTTGGCTATGACATCGACGGCGTGGTCTACAAAGTAAACGACCTCGCCCTGCAGGCCCGCCTCGGGTTCCG
This sequence comes from Gemmobacter sp., assembly GCA_031376195.1. Classification (GTDB taxonomy): domain Bacteria; phylum Pseudomonadota; class Alphaproteobacteria; order Rhodobacterales; family Rhodobacteraceae; genus JANPIX01. The sequence goes on from JANMDH010000301.1 coordinate 792, forward strand.
CTCCACCACCCCCCGCTGGGCGATTGCGCACAAGTTTCCCGCAGAACTGGCCTGGACCCGGCTGATCGGGATCGACATTCAGGTCGGCCGCACCGGCGCCCTGTCGCCCGTCGCCCGCCTGCAACCCGTCACGGTGGGCGGTGTCGTCGTCGCAAACGCCACCCTGCACAACGAGGATTACATTTCCGGGCGCGATAGTAAGGGCGCGCCCATCCGTGAAGGCCGCGACATCCGCATCGGCGATTGGGTGCAGGTCTACCGCGCTGGTGACGTGATCCCGAAAATCGCCGATGTCGACCTTTCGCAACGCGCCGCGGATGCCAGGCCCTTTCTCTTTCCCGACCATTGCCCCGAATGCGGATCAGCCGCCTTGCGTGAACAGGGCGACGCCGTCCGCCGCTGTACCGGCGGCCTGGTCTGCCCCGCGCAGGCGGTGGAACGGCTAAAGCATTTCGTCTCGCGCGGGGCGTTCGACATCGAAGGGCTGGGCGCAAAACAGATCGAGATGTTCTACCGCGACCCCCTGCTGCCCGTGAAAACCCCGGCCGATATCTTCACCCTGGCCTCCAGAGACGCCGCCAACCCGTTGCAAAAGCTGAAGAACCGGGACGGTTTCGGTGACAGGTCCACGACCAATCTGTTTGCCGCGATTGAAGATAAACGCAACATCCCCCTCGCGCGCCTGATCTTTGCCCTCGGCATCCGGCATGTTGGTGACAGTTCGGCCGCGCTGCTTGCCAATCACTATGGCAGTTGGGCCGCGTTTGAGGGCGCGATGACGCGCGCCACGGTGGGTGACGGCGCGGATTGGGCGGAACTGACGGCGATTGACGGGGTCGGTGATGTGCTGGCGGCATCCGTTGTCACGACATTCCACCAACCCGCTGAACGCGCGGCGATTGATGCGCTGGTGGCGCATCTGACCGTGCAGGACGCAGCCCCGCCCGTGGCCGGGAACAGCCCGGTGGTCGGCAAAACCATCGTCTTTACCGGCAGTCTGGAAAAGATGACTAGGGCCGAGGCAAAGGCCACGGCTGAAAAACTCGGCGCAAAGGTTGCAGGCTCGGTCAGTTCCAAGACCGATCTGCTGGTCGCCGGGCCGGGGGCAGGGTCAAAGGCCAGGGATGCGGCGCGTCTGGGGGTCGAAGTCATTGACGAAGACGCCTGGCTGACGCTGATCGGCGCCCTGTGAGCCGCCCGGAATCCCTGTTCCCGCTGTTCGCGGGTCTGGAAACGCTGGAAGGCGTTGGTGAGAAAACCGCCAAAGCTTTTGAGGTTCTGGGCATTCGTCGCCCCAAGGATCTGCTGTATCTGCTGCCCCATTCGGGCGTTGACCGCGCACGCAAGGCCAGCGTGCGCGAAGTGGCCTTGCCCGGCGTGGTCACGGTCGAGGTGACGGTGGGCATGCACCTGCCGCCCAAAACCAAGGGGCGCCCCTACCGCATCATGGTGCGCGACAGCCTGCTGGAATTTCAACTGGTGTATTTCCACGTCAAGGGAGACTACCTGACCAAACTGCTGCCCACGGGTCAGCGGCGCTTGATTTCCGGACGGGTGGAACTGTTTGACGGCATCGCACAGATGACGCACCCCGATCACGTTCTGCGCCCGGAAGAGGCGGGGGAACTTGCGGGCTATGAACCCGTCTATCCACTGACCGCTGGTGTGACGCAAAAACAGGTACTGCGGGCGGCGATGGGCGCAATGGCGCGCGCACCGGACCTTGCCGAATGGATCGACGGCCCGCTGAAGGCGCGTGAAGGCTGGCCCGACTGGAAGGCGGCCGTGCTGGCGGCGCACGCCCCGGCAGATGCGGGCGATCTGGCCCCGACCG
>JANMDH010000318.1:0-6421 GCA_031376195.1 Gemmobacter sp.
CAATCTTGCTGTCGCCCTGTTATGCGGGGCGGTGATCGGATCGGAACGGCAGGTGCGCCAGCGTATGGCAGGCTTGCGCACCAATGCGTTGGTATCGCTGGGGGCGGCGGGGTTCGTGATCTTTTCCGCGCAGTTCCCGAATGAAATCAGTCAGACACGGGTGGCTGCGCAAGTGGTGTCAGGAATCGGCTTCTTGGGCGCGGGGATCATCTTTCGCGACGGGTTCAATGTGCATGGCCTGAACACGGCCGCCACGCTGTGGTGTTCTGCAGCGGTTGGTCTGCTTGCGGGTGCCGGGGTCTGGCCGCTCGCCCTGCTGCTGACCGGGTTCGTGGTGTTCATCAACCTTGGTTTGCGCCCGTTGGTCAAATGGCTGAAACGCCATACGCCTGCGGGGATGCCGATGACCCGCAGCTTTCGGGTGGAGGTGCGCTGTGCGCGCGAGGATGAGGCCGGGATGCGCGGACTGATCCTGCGGTCGTTCACGGTTGGGGGGCTGCACCTGACGGAAATCGAATCGCGGGCGACTGCAGAGGGTGAAGTTGATCTGACGGCGACCATCACTGGCGAAGGCGTCACCGACACGATGCTGGAACAATCAGTGCAGCGGATGGCCGTTGAACCCGGTGTGCGCCATCTGCGCTGGCAGATCATTGACGACACCTGATCGGCATCCCCGCCCTTTTGTACCGCGCCGCGCAATGCTAGACTTTTGCGATATGCACGGGTAGACGTCGCGCGTTAGCGCTAACGGCAGCGTGCCCCTTTGGCGCATAGGGCCGGAAAGGAATATCTTATGGTCTCACGCGTCATTCCGGTGGAAACCTTTGATCTGGTGATTTTCGGCGGCACGGGCGATCTGGCCCGCCGCAAGATCCTGCCGGGTCTGTACCGCCGGTTCCGGGCCGGGCAGATGCCGCCCGACAGCGGCATCGTCGGGGCGGCACGGTCGGAAATGGATGATGCGGGTTACCGGGATATGGTGGCCGACGCGATCACGGAATTCGTGGCGAAGGACAAACAGGACAAGGCGGTGATTGCCCAGTTTCTGGAGCGTATTTCCTATGTCGCGATTGACGCGACGGGCGAAGGCGGCTGGGCGGCCCTGCGCGAACTGGTGCGGCCAAGCGTGATCAAGGCCTTCTATTTTTCGGTCGCACCAACCCTTTTCGGCGATCTGGCGGAACGGCTGCACCGGCACGCCATTGCGGATGAACGATCACGCATTGTCGTGGAAAAACCGTTCGGGCGCGATCTTGCGTCGGCGCGCGCCCTGAACGCCGTGCTGGCGGATCATTTCCGCGAAGATCAGATTTACCGGATCGACCATTATCTGGGCAAGGAAACCGTCCAGAACCTGATGGCGGTGCGCTTTGCCAACATCCTGTTCGAGCCGCTGTGGAAATCGGAATATATCGACCACGTTCAGATTACCGTGGCCGAAACCGTGGGCGTGGACGGGCGCGGGGCCTATTACGACAAATCGGGCGCGATGCGGGACATGATCCAGAACCACCTGATGCAGCTTTTGTGCCTGATCGCGATGGAGCCGCCCTATCACTTTGATCCCAACGCGGTGCGCGATGAAAAGCTGAAGGTGATCCGCGCCCTTGATCCCGTGGCCCCCGGCGACATCGTGCGGGGCCAGTATCTGGCCGGCGGCGGGCAGGGCAGTTATATCGAACACAGCCAGAACCCGGCCAGCCGGACCGAAGGCTATGTTGCCCTGAAGGTCAACATATCGAACTGGCGCTGGCAGGGCACGCCGTTCTATCTGCGCACGGGCAAACGCCTGCGGGGGCGCGCGTCGGAAATCGCGATCACCTTCAAGGAACCGCCGCATTCGATTTTTGATGATGCGGAAGGCTGGCGCGAAAACGTGCTGGTGATCCGGTTGCAGCCGAATGAAGGCATGGAACTGATGGTGATGATCAAGGAACCGGGGCCGGGGGGGTTGCGCCTGACGCAGGTGCCGCTCGACATGAGCTTTGCCGATGCCTTGGGCGAAGAAGGGGCCGACATTCCGGACGCTTACGAGCGGCTGATCATGGATGTGATCCGGGGCAACCAGACCCTGTTCATGCGCGGCGACGAGGTAGAGGCCGCCTGGGCCTGGGCAGACCCGATCATCGAGGCGTGGGAGCAACGGACGGAAAAGCCCCAAGGCTATGATCCGGGGTCATCTGGGCCGGAGGATGCGCTGATGCTGATGCACCGCGACGGGCGACGCTGGCGGGAAATCCGGGAATGACATTTGAAGAATATCCCGACCGCGAAATGATGATGCTGGCGCTTGCGAATGTAATCGCGGGTCAGTTGGGCGAATTCTTGCGGCGGGATGGAAAGGCGAGCCTGTGCGTGCCGGGTGGGACGACGCCGGGGCCGATCTTCGACACGCTGTCAGGGGTTGACCTGGACTGGGCGAATGTGTCCGTGTTCCTGAACGATGAACGCTGGGTGGCCGAGGACAGCCCGCGATCAAACACGCGGCTGCTGCGCGAACGGCTGTTGCGGGGCAGGGCGGCGGCCGCGCAACTGGTGCCCCTGTATGATCCGGCCCCCCGCCCCGAGGATCGCCTGCCGGGTTTGGCTGAAGGTCTGGCCCCGCATCTGCCGATTTCGGTGCTGCTGCTGGGCATGGGGGCGGACATGCACACGGCAAGCCTGTTTCCGGGGGCTGACCTGCTGGCGCAGGCAATGGCCCCGGATGCGCCGACCCTGATGGCACTGCGCGCGGACGGGGCGGGCGAGCCGCGCATCACGCTGACAGCACCGGTTCTGAAAGGGGCGATGCACACGCATATCCTGATCACCGGCCCGGAAAAGCGGGCGGCTCTGGAACGGGCGGCAACCCTGACACCGATGGAGGCACCGGTGCGCGCCGTCCTTGATAACGCAACCGTGCATTGGGCGGAGTAGACGGATGAACCAGCATTGGCAGGCCCTGAAAACCCATCATGCGGCGGTGCAGGACCGGTCGATCCTGTCGCTGTTCGACGATACCGCCCGCGCGGGGCAATTCTCGGCCCGGCTGGGCGCGATGCTTTTCGACTATGCCAAGACCAATCTGGATGCCAAGGCGATGGATTTGCTGATGGCGCTGGCCGGTGCCGCAGATGTTGCGGGCAAGCGGCAGGCGATGTTTTCAGGCGAAAAGATCAACGAAACCGAAGGCCGCGCCGTGCTGCACACGGTGCTGCGCAACATGGACACACCCGTTTTCGTCGATGGCCGCGACGTGACGCCCGACCTGCGCGCCACCCATGCCCGGCTGTCTGCCTTTGCCGATGACGTGCGGACAGGCCGGTTCACGGGGCAGGGTGGGGCAATCACCGATGTGGTGAACATCGGGATCGGCGGGTCCGATCTGGGGCCTGCAATGGCGACGCTGGCGCTCGCCCCGTTCCATGACGGGCCACGCTGTCATTTCGTCAGCAATGTGGACGGGGCGCATATCGCGGATACGCTTTCCCTGCTGAATCCGGAAACGACGCTGGTCATCGTGGCGTCCAAGACCTTTACCACGATCGAGACGATGACCAATGCCGAAACGGCACGGGTCTGGATGGCGCGCAAGGTGGCCGATCCGGCGGCGCAGTTTGCCGCCGTGTCCACCGCCGCCGACAAGACTGCCGCCTTCGGGATTGATCCGGCCCGCGTCTTCGGGTTCGAGGATTGGGTGGGCGGGCGCTATTCGATGTGGGGGCCGATTGGCCTGTCGCTCATGATCGCGGTTGGGCCTGCCGGGTTCAACGCCTTCCTTGCCGGTGCGGCCGATATGGATGCGCATTTTCGCGATGCGCATTTTCGCGAAAACCTGCCCGTGTTGCTGGCCCTTGTCGGCATCTGGCACAACCAGATTTGCGGATACACGACGCGCGCGGTGCTGCCCTATGATCAGCGGCTTTCGCGCCTGCCTGCCTATCTGCAGCAGCTGGAGATGGAATCAAACGGCAAGCGGGTGGGGATGGACGGGGCCGATCTGACGATGCCCTCGGGTCCGGTGGTCTGGGGTGAGCCGGGGACGAACGGGCAGCACGCGTTTTACCAGCTGATCCATCAGGGCACGCGGGTCGTGCCTTGCGAATTTCTGGTGGCCAAAACCGGGCATGAGCCGGACCTGGCGCATCAGCATCTGCTGCTGGTGTCGAACTGTCTGGCGCAGGCCGAGGCGCTGATGAAAGGGCGATCTTTGGCCGAGGCGACGTCGATCATGGCAGCCAAGGGGCTGACGGGGGCGGAGCTTGACCGGCAGGCGCGCCACCGGGTATTTCCGGGCAACCGCCCGTCGACGATGCTGTGCTATCTGCAACTGACGCCCTTCGTGCTGGGGCAGATCATCGCCCTTTATGAACACCGGGTGTTTGTCGAAGGGGTGATTCTGGGGATCAATTCCTATGATCAGTGGGGGGTGGAACTGGGCAAGGAACTGGCTTTGGCGTTGCAGCCGATCCTTGAGGGGCGCGCGGATGCGTCGGGCAAGGACGGATCGACACAAGGTTTGGTGAAGTATTTGCGGGAGTAGCGGCGCCCCCCCACCCTGACCCTCCCCCACAGGGGGGGAGGGGAATGCGCCCCAGATTTTGAGGATGCCCTTCTGTCAGGGTCGCAACGCCGTCCCCTCCCCCCCTGTGGGGGAGGGTTAGGGTGGGGGGGAGGATCAGCGAGGGGGGCCACCGACCCTATCTGCTCAGCACCATCTTGTTTGCGTCAATCTCGATCCGGAACCGGCCCAGATAATCCATCCCCAGCAGGGAAATATCCAGATCGCCGTCGTTCACCCAGACCGTCAACTGATCATCCTCAAACGGCCCCAGTGACACGTTTTCCACCCGCGTGCGGGCCGTGCGCACCATGCCGTTTGCGGTTGAAGCCTCGCCCAGATACATCAGGGTATCCGGGTCGATCCCGACCTTTCGGGCATCCGCCTTTGTCAGAACCACGGTCGTCGCACCCGTATCGGCCATGAATTCAATCGGCTGCCCGCCCACGTCCAGCGTGATGTAATAATGCCCGTCCCCGGAACGCGGCACCTCGATCCGGCCATTTTCCACCGCCTGCACCGCGAAACTGTCGCGCCGGATGCCGCTCCACAGTGCATAGCCTGCCGCGATGCCTGCAAAGATCAGGCCCCAGGCCATCATCGTGCGCAGCGCCACGCCCATCCGCCCGCGATATTCCACAAAGACCCAGCCGCTGACCGCGAGCAGCAGCAGAACGAGATAACCAACCCTGCCGATTGAATCGCTGTCCATGAAGTTCCCTGTATTGGCAAAAGGCCTGTTTCGGCAAACGGAATGTAGGGGCCGCATCCTTGCAAAACAACCGGATCAACCGATCAGGCCGCTGCCCTTCACCCCGTCGATCACGAACTGCACCGACAGCGCGGCCAGCAACATTCCCAGAAGCCGCGTGATCACGATCGTCCCCGTCCGCCCCAACAGCCGTTCCAGCGGCGGCGAGGCGAGCAGGAACAGATACGTCACCGCCACCATCGCCAGCATCAGCCCGATCACCGCAATCGTCCCCGTCCAGCCCGGCCCCGATTGCCCCACCAGCAGGATCATCGACGCAATCGCCCCCGGCCCTGCGATCAGCGGCGTGGCAAGGGGGAATACCGACGGATCATGATCGGGGTCGGCATGTTGCCCTTCGCGCCGCTGCGTTCGGCGTTCAAACAGCATGTCGAGTGCGGTCAGAAACAGCAACAGCCCCCCCGCAATGCGAAAGGCCGACATCGAAATCCCGATGAAGCCCAGCACCGCCTCGCCCGCAATCGCGAACACCGTCAACATCACCGCCGCGATGAGGCAGCCGCGCAAGGCAATCGTGCGGCGCTGGTCTGGCCCCATGCCTTGCGTCAGGGCGATGAACATCGGCACCAGACCCGGCGGGTCGATCACCACGAACAGCGTCGCAAATGCGGTGATCAGAAAGGCGCTTTCCATCAGGCCGCCGTTGCCTGTTCAAGTTTGCCCTGTGCCGCCAGCCACATCGCTTCGGCCCGGTCCAGACCTTCCATGATTTCCGCGTATTTCTTGTTCCAGGTTTCCAGCTCGCCCACCCGCGCATCCTCGTACAAAGCCGGGTCTGCCAGCTTCGTCGCCAGACGGTTGCGCATATCGTTCAGCTTCTCAAGCCTTTCCTCGCATTTGCGCACTTCGGACTTAAGCGCAAGCGTTTCTTCGCGGCTGATCTTTTTAACCTTCACAACGGGTTGCGCCGCGATCTTTACATCCTCATCGCCAGCCAGCAGCTGACGGCGATAGGTGTCCAGATCCTCCAGATAAGGCTCCACCGCGCCCCCCTTGACCAGCCAAAGCCGGTCCGCAACGAGGCCCAGCAGGTGCATGTCGTGGCTGACCAGGATCACCGCGCCCGCATATTCCGTCAGCGCCTCCACCAGCGCTTCGCGGCTTTC
>JANMDH010000355.1:0-1686 GCA_031376195.1 Gemmobacter sp.
ATGCGGACGAGGCGGCAAGGATCGCGGCGCAGATCGGCTATCCGGTGATGATCAAGGCATCGGCGGGCGGTGGTGGCAAGGGAATGCGGATCGCGTGGAACGACGATGAGGCACGCGAAGGCTTTGGCTCGTCGCAAAGCGAGGCTGCAGCCTCGTTCGGTGACGACCGGATTTTCATCGAAAAATTCGTGACTCAACCCCGCCATATTGAAATTCAGGTGCTGGCCGACACGCATGGCAACTGCGTCTATCTGTACGAACGCGAATGCAGCATCCAGCGGCGGAACCAGAAGGTCATCGAGGAAGCACCCTCGCCCTTTCTTGACGAAGCCACCCGCCGCGCCATGGGCGAACAGGCCTGCGCCTTGGCCCGCGCGGTGGGCTACACTTCGGCGGGCACCGTCGAATTCATCGTGGACGGCGACCGCAAGTTCTATTTCCTCGAAATGAACACCCGGTTGCAGGTCGAACACCCCGTCACGGAACTGATTACCGGGGTCGATCTGGTGGAACAGATGATCCGGGTCGCCAATGGTGAAACGCTGCCCTTCGCGCAGAAAGACCTCAAGATCAACGGCTGGGCGATGGAAAGTCGGCTGTATGCCGAAGACCCCTACCGCAACTTCCTGCCCTCCATCGGTCGCCTGACCCGCTACCGCCCCCCGGTAGAGGGGCCGACCGGGGCAGGGGGCATCGTGCGCAATGACACCGGCGTGGTGGAAGGCGGCGAAATCAGCATGTTCTACGACCCGATGATCGCCAAACTCTGCACCTGGGCCCCCACCCGTCTGGGCGCGATTGAGGAAATGCGTCAGGCCCTTGATACGTTCGAGGTGGAAGGCATCGGTCACAACCTGCCCTTTGTTGGTGCCGTGATGGATCATCCGCGCTTTGTTTCCGGCAACATCACCACCGCTTTCATCGCCGAAGAATACCCTGACGGCTTTCATGGTGCTGTGCTCGACGCGCCCACCCTGCGGCGCGTGGCGGCGGCGGCGGCGGCGATGAACCGCGTGGCGGAAATCCGGCGCACCCGCATTTCCGGGCGGATGGACAATCACGAACGCAAGGTCGGCGATCAATGGGTGGTGGCCCTGCAAGGCGAAGATCACGCCGTGACCATCGCCGCTGACCGGGCCGGATCAAACGTGGCCTTCGCCGACGGTCAGGTGATCCGCGTGGAAAGCAACTGGACCCCGGGCCAGCCCCTTGCCCGCCTGATGGTCGACGGCAGCCTCTTGGTGATGAAGGTCGGCAAAATCCCCATGGGGTTCCGCCTGCGCTTGCGCGGGGCTGATCTGAAATGCCACGTCCGCACCCCGCGTCAGGCCGAACTCGCCGCCCTGATGCCCGAAAAACTGCCCCCCGATACGTCACGCTTCCTTCTGTGCCCGATGCCCGGTCTGGTGGTGCGGATCATGGTCGAAGAAGGCGACGAAGTGCAGGACGGTCAGGCCCTCGCGACGGTCGAGGCGATGAAGATGGAAAACATCCTCAAGGCCGAACGTCGCGGCGTGGTGAAAAAGATCACCGCCGTGGCGGGGACAAGCCTGCGCGTGGATGACGTGATCATGGAGTTTGAGTGAGGGGGTTGCACGCGTGCAATGATTGTAAGTATTTGATATTGTAGTGTTTTTCAGGATGACTTGGTAGAGTGTGTACTTGCACGCACCGACGGACAGTGAG
>JANMDH010000362.1:0-8522 GCA_031376195.1 Gemmobacter sp.
TGTGCAGATCAAACGCATTCACGAATACAAGCGCCAACTGCTGAACATTCTGGAAACGATTGCGCGCTGGCAGGCGATCCGGGCGAACCCGAATGGGAACTGGGTGCCGAGGGTGAAGATATTCGGCGGGAAATCTGCGCCCGGCTATGCGGTCGCAAAAGAAATCATCCATCTGATCAATGATGTGGCCGAGGTTGTTAATGCGGATCCTCTGGTGGGTGATTTGCTGAAAATCATCTATCCGGCAAATTACAACGTGAGCATGGCGGAACATCTGATCCCGGCATCAGACCTTTCGGAACAAATCTCGACCGCGGGGAAAGAGGCGTCGGGCACTGGCAACATGAAGTTCATGATAAACGGCGCGCCGACGATAGGCACGCTGGACGGGGCCAACGTGGAAATCCTGCAGGAGGTGGGGGCAGAAAACTTTTTCCTGTTCGGCCTGACGGCGGAAGAAGTGATCAAGCGGCGAGAAGATCCTGATCATTCCAAGAAAGCGATCGAGGCAAGCCAGACCTTGCAGAACGTTCTGCAAACCATTGCCGAAGGGCGGTTCAGCCCGGATCAGCCGGATCGGTATCACGGTCTTGTCCACCGGGTCTGGCATCACGATTACTTTCTGGTTGCGGCCGACTTTGATGCCTATCTCGCGGCGCAGGCGCAGGCCGATACTGCCTATGCGGATCGGGATCGCTGGGTGAAGATGGCGGTGATGAACACGGCGCAGTCTGGGTTCTTTTCGTCCGACCGCACGATCAAAAGTTATATGGATCAGATCTGGTCCGTCAAAAGTGTCTTGTGAAAGGTGACCCAATGGCCAAGGCCCCCGCGATCCTGACGCTGCCCCATATCCACCCGGACGAGGCGCAATCCATCGTCGGGGGCACGCATGGCAATCCGTTCGGGATATTGGGCCTTCACAACCGGGAAGGGACGTTCGTTCTGACGGCTTTCGTGCCGGGGGCGGAACGCCTGTCGGTTCTGGTGGGTCAGGCGAAACCGGTGGATTGTGTGGTGGTACCGAATGCACCGGGGCTGTTTCAGGCGATCTTGACCAAACGCGTGGAATACCGCCTGCGGGCGTCGGGGCATGGGGCGGAATGGGAATTTGAAGACCCGTTCCGTTTCGGCCCTGTGCTGGCGGAAATGGACGAATATCTGCTGGGCGAGGGCACGTTGAAGCGTCTTTGGCATGTGCTGGGCGCGCATGTGATCACGCATGAAAGGGTGTCGGGCGTGCACTTCGCGGTCTGGGCCCCGAATGCGGACCGGGTGTCGGTCGTGGGGGATTTCAACATCTGGGACGGTCGCCGCCACCCGATGCGCAAACGCGGTGCGACGGGCGTGTGGGAGATTTTCGTGCCCGAACTGGGGGAAGGCACGAGTTACAAGTACGAGTTGCGGGGGCCGGGTGGCGCGCTGATGCCGCTGAAGGCCGATCCGGTGGGATTCGGGTCGGAACATCCGCCGGCGAACGCGAGCGTGGTGCGCACGATCACGGGCGACTGGCACGACCGGGATTGGATGAAGGGCCGCGCCTCGCGGCATTCGGTGGACGCGCCGATCTCGGTTTACGAGGTGCATCTGGGGTCATGGAAGCGGGCACCGGGGAACCGGATGCTGTCTTATCTGGAACTGGCAGAGCAGTTGGTGGATTACGTGGCCGACATGGGGTTCACCCATATCGAACTGATGCCGATCAGCGAGTATCCATTCGATGGATCATGGGGCTATCAGCCCGTTGGTCTGTTCGCCCCCACGATCCGGCATGGCACCCCGCCCGAATTCCGCGCCTTTATAGATGCAGCGCACAGGAAGGGCTTAGGCGTTCTGCTCGACTGGGTGCCGGGGCATTTTCCGACCGATGCGCATGGGCTGGGGCGGTTTGACGGCACGCCGCTGTATGAACATCAGGATCCGCGCGAAGGATTTCATCAGGACTGGAACACCCTGATCTTCAACTATGGACGGACCGAGGTGAAAAATTACCTTGTGTCGAACGCCTTGTATTGGCTGGAGGAATACCATCTGGACGGGCTGCGGGTGGATGCGGTGGCGTCAATGCTTTATCGCGACTACAGCCGTCAGGCCGGCCAATGGGTGCCCAACAAGGACGGCGGGCGCGAGAATTACGAGGCGATTGCGGTTCTGCGCGACATGAACATCACGGCATATGGCGAGGTGCCGGGGATCATGACGGTGGCCGAGGAAAGCACGGCCTTTCCGGGGGTGTCGCGTCCCGTGAACCACGGGGGCCTTGGGTTCGGGTTCAAGTGGAACATGGGCTGGATGAATGACACCCTCGCCTACATGCACAAGGAACCGGTGCACCGAAAATATCATCATCACCTGATGACGTTCGGGCTCCATTACGCGTGGTCGGAAAACTATATTCTGCCGATCAGCCATGACGAGGTGGTGCATGGCAAGGGCAGCATGCTGTCAAAGATGCCGGGGGACGGCGATCAGAAATTTGCGAACCTCAGGGCATACTACGGCTTCATGTGGGCGCATCCGGGTAAAAAGCTGCTGTTCATGGGCTGTGAATTTGCCCAAGGCGCGGAATGGAACCACAATCAAAGCCTCGATTGGCATCAGTTGGATCACCCGGGCCATGCCGGCATGCAGGCCTTGGTGCGGGATCTGAACCGGGTCTACCGGGAGACGCCGGCGCTGCATGTGAATGACACGCGGGCCGAAGGGTTCCAATGGATCGAATCCAACGATGCGGAGGCAGGTGTTTACGCCTGGGCGCGGCATGGGCGGGCAGGGGACGCGTCGGTGGTGGCGGTGGTCAACATGACGCCGGTGGAACGGCACTATCGGCTGGGCATGCCGGAGGCGGGGCATTGGGCGGAGATTCTGAACACGGATTCTGCGGTCTATGGCGGGGGAAACCGGGGAAATGCGGGGGGCGTGACATCGGAGGCGAAAGCCTGGCACGGGCAGGCGCAGTCGGCGCATGTCACGCTGCCGCCCCTTTCGGTGATCTATCTGAAAAAGGACTGAAATTCGGCGGGACAACCGCCAAGCAGGGAGGGAAGACATGCAACCAAGACCCAATGCACGGCTGTCATCGCAGGCGATGGCCTTTGTTCTGGCCGGGGGCCGGGGAAGCCGTCTGAAGGAACTGACAGACCGGCGGGCGAAACCTGCGGTCTATTTCGGCGGCAAGACGCGGATCATCGATTTTGCCCTGTCGAACGCCATGAACTCCGGCATCCGCAAGATGGCGATTGCGACGCAATACAAGGCGCACAGCCTGATCCGGCATTGTCAGCGGGGCTGGTCGTTCTTTCGGGCGGAACGCAACGAGTATCTGGATATTCTGCCTGCGTCGCAGCGCGTCTCGGAAAGTAAATGGTATCTGGGCACGGCAGACGCGGTGGCGCAGAACATCGACATTGTGGACAGCTATAACATCAAATATGTGGTCGTTCTGGCGGGCGATCATATTTACAAGATGGATTACGAAATCATGCTGCGCCAGCATGTGGATACGGGCGCGGATGTGACCATCGGCTGCCTGACCGTACCGCGGATGGAGGCCGTGGCTTTTGGTGTGATGCATGTGGACAAGACCATGCGGATCACGGATTTTCTGGAAAAGCCGAAAGACCCGCCTGCGATACCGGGCGATCCTGATCATGCGTTGGCGTCGATGGGGATCTATGTTTTCACATGGTCATTTCTGCGCGAGCTGCTGATCAGGGATATGGAGGATGACAATTCATCCCATGATTTCGGCAATGACCTGATCCCTGAGATCGTGAAGAACGGCAAGGCCGTAGCGCACCGTTTTGCGGACAGTTGCGTCAAGGCGGGGCTGGAAGTGGAACCGTACTGGCGCGACGTAGGGACGATTGATGCTTTTTGGCAGGCGAATATCGATCTGACGGATTTCGTGCCGAAACTGGATATCTATGACAGGAGCTGGCCGATCTGGACCTATTCGGAGATCATGCCGCCGGCAAAGTTCATCCACAACGAAGAAGGCAGGCGGGGGTCGGCGATTTCATCGCTTGTGTCGGGCGATTGCATCGTGTCGGGATCGGAAGTGCGCAATTCGCTGCTGTTTACCGGCTGCCGGACGCATTCGTTCAGTTCGATGGAGTATGTGGTGGCATTGCCGCAGGTGGTGGTGAACCGGAAGGCGGAACTGAAGAAATGCGTGATCGACCGGGGGGTGATCATTCCCGAAGGTCTGGTGGTGGGCGAAGATGCGGATGAGGACGCGAAATGGTTCCGGCGGACGGAAAGCGGGATCGTGCTGATCACGCAGGATATGCTGGATGCACGGGATGCAAAACTAAGCTAGGGGTGGCGGCGACGGCCGGGGGTTTCACACCCCCGGACCCCCGTGGGATATTTGTGGACAGAAGATGGGTGGCGGAATGGCAGGTCGGGTGCTTTCGGTGGCGTCGGAGTGCGTGCCGCTGTTGAAGACGGGAGGGCTTGCCGATGTGGTCGGGGCCTTGCCGGGGGCCTTGGCGGCGCAGGGTTGGGAGATGCGGGTGCTGATGCCCGCCTACCGTTCCGTGCGCGCACAAGCCGAAGGTTGGGTTGAAGTGTTTGCGGAGGCCGATCTGTTCGGGGGGTGGGGCCGTGTTCTGGCGGGCGAAGTGGACGGCATCGCGATGTTGCTGGTCGATGCGCCGCATCTGTATGATCGGGATGGGGGGCCGTATACGGGGCCGTCCGGTGACTGGCAGGACAATGCGGTGCGGTTCGCGGCGCTGTCCTGGATGGCGGCGCGGATCGCGCGGGAAGGTTTGAGCGATGGTTGGCGTCCGCAGGTGTTGCATGCGCATGACTGGCAGGGGGGCTTTGCACCGGCGTATCTGAGCTATGGCGGGCCGACGGATGTGCGGTCGGTGATCACGGTGCATAACATCGCGTTTCAGGGCTGGGCCCCGGCATCCATGCTGGGTGCGCTGCGCCTGCCTTCCTATCAGTTTCATCCGGGCGCTTTGGAATATTACGGCGGGCTGTCGTCGCTGAAGGCGGGGCTGATCACGGCGGATGCGATCACGACCGTATCGCCGACCTATGCGTCGGAATTGATGCGACCGGAGTTCGGGATGGGGCTGGAAGGCGTGATTGCAGCGCGGGCGGATCGGGTGCAGGGCATTCTGAACGGGGTGGATACAGGCGTTTGGTCGCCCGAGGCGGAAGCGGCACCGTTTTCGGCCAAGAAGATGACGGGGAAGGTGGCGGCACGGGCGGCCTTGTGTGCGGAGTTCGGGTTGGAGGTCCCGGGGCCGCTTGCCATCGTGGTGAGCAGGATGACGGATCAGAAGGGGATTGACCTGATCCCGTTGGTGATGCCCGATTTCATCGCGGGGGGTGGCGGTCTGCTGGTGCTGGGATCGGGTGATCCCACGCTGGAAGGGGCCATGCAGAACCTTGCAAGACTGCATCAGGGGCGGGTGGCGGTGCGGATCGGTTATGACGAGGCATTGTCGCACCGTATGTTTGCGGGCGCCGATGCGGTGCTGGTGCCGTCGCGGTTCGAACCGTGCGGGCTGACGCAGATGTACGGCCTGCGCTATGGCACCCTGCCCGTGGTGGCGGCGACGGGGGGGCTGGCGGATACGGTGATCACGGCGAACCCGGCGGGGATTGCGGCAGGGGTGGCGACAGGGATCACGTTTCATCCGACGGATGCGGCGGCGTTTGGGCAGGCCCTGCGGCAGTTGCTGGGGCTGTATGCGGATGCTAAACTCTGGGTGCAGCTGCAGAAGAACGCCATGGCGCATCCGGTGGGATGGGATGCAAGTGCGGCGGCCTATGTTGCCTTGTATGAAAGTCTCGCGTCTTGATGGTGCCGCTGGCCGATCTTCCCGAACGGTTGTCGGGGCACGCGTTGGGGCCGGGGCGGCCTTGGCCGTTGGGGGCGAGTTTTGACGGCGACGGTGTAAACTTCGCGGTTTTCTCCGCGCATGCGGAGCGGATTGATCTGTGCCTGTTCGCGCCGGACGGGCGCAAGGAACTGGTGCGTCTGCCCTTTAGCGAACGCGATGGCGACGTCTGGCATCTGTATGTCGGCGGGCTGACCCCCGGCAGTCTGTACGGGTTTCGGGCTTATGGCCCCTACGCGCCCGAGGCGGGGCATAGGTTCAACCCGAACAAGCTGTTGATTGATCCTTATGCGGGGCAGTTGTCGGGGCGGCTGAAATGGTCGGATGCGCTGATGGGGTACAAGGTTGGCAGCCCGCGCGGGGATTTGTCCTATGACACGCGCGACAGCGCCTTTGCGGTGCCGAAATCCGTGGTCGTGGATGCGTCGTTCAACTGGGGAACGGATCAGGCACCGGGGCATGCGATGGACCAGTCGGTGATCTATGAAGCGCATGTAAAGGGGCTGACGCAACTTCATCCGGGCGTAGAACGTGGTCTGCGGGGCAGCTACCTGGGGCTGGCGTCGGATGCGGTGATTGCGCATCTGCAAAAGTTGGGCGTGACGGCGATCGAGTTGCTGCCGGTGCATGCCTTCATGGATGACCGGTTTCTGGTGACGCGGGGTTTGAAGAATTATTGGGGCTATCAGACGCTGTCGTTTTTCGCCCCCGAGCCGCGTTACATGACGAAGGGGGCAATCTGGGAAATGCAGCAGATGGTGCGGCGTTTTCACACGGCGGGCATCGAGGTGATTTTGGATGTGGTCTACAACCACACGGGCGAGGGCGATGAATATGGCCCGACGCTAAGCTGGCGGGGATTGGACAACGCAAGCTATTACCGCCTGACGGGGGGCGGACGGCATTATGTGAACGACGCGGGCACCGGCAACTCACTGAACGTCACGCATCCGATGGTGCTGCGGATGGTGATGGACAGTTTGCGTAACTGGGTTGAGGTGTTCCATGTGGACGGGTTCCGTTTTGATCTGGCGAGCACCTTGGGGCGGGAGGCCTATGGATTTGATCCGAACGGCGGGTTCTTTGATGCGATCCGGCAGGACCCCGTGCTGGGGCGGGTGAAGCTGATCGCAGAACCTTGGGATATCGGGCCGGGGGGGTATCAGTTGGGGAATTACCCGCATCCGTTCAGTGAATGGAACGACAGATACCGTGACGGGGTGCGCAGGGTCTGGCGGGGCGATGCGGGAATGATGCCCGATTTTGCCGGGCGCTTGCTGGGTTCGGCGGATCAGTTCGACAAAGCGGGGCGCGCGGCGACATCGTCGATCAATTTTGTGACGAGCCACGACGGGTTCACGTTGGAAGATCTGGTCAGCTTTACGGTGAAGCGGAATCTGGGGAACGGCGAAGACAACCGGGACGGACATTCGGATAATTTTTCGGATAATCTGGGGGTTGAGGGGCCGACGGCGGATACTCTGGTGCGGGCGGGGCGGGTTTTGCGCAAGCGCAACCTGCTGGCGACCTTGTTCCTGAGCCAAGGGGTGCCGATGGTTCTTGCCGGGGACGAGTTGGGCCACAGCCAGTTGGGCAACAACAACGCCTATGCGCAGGACAACGAAGTGTCCTGGATCGACTGGACGCGTGTTGATCACAGTCTGGAGGCGTTCGTGGCCCGGCTGACGGCGCTGCGGCGGGCGCATCCGGTGCTGCGGCAAAAGCGGTTCCTGCACGCGGCGCGGCGTCCGGGGGACGGGTTGCCCGATGTGATCTGGCGGCGGGCGGATGGCAAGACGCCCGCGTCAGGCGAATGGCATGATCCCGCGTTTCGCTGCCTGTGCGTGGAATTGCGGATGGCGGCGGAGGGGCCGGATGCGGGTGACGTGATCTTTGCGGTTTTCAACACGGGGGGGGCGGTGCCGCTGATCCTGCCGGACACCGCCCCGGCGTGGACGATGGTTTTGAACACGACGCAACCCGACGCACCCACCGCGCTGTGGAAACCCGGAATGAACGTGCCCGCAAATGCGATAATTGTCTTTACGCCTGCATCAGAGGGAGGCCCAGCATGACCCATCAGACCATTTCGACAAAGCCGATTGCGGGACAGAAGCCGGGGACGTCAGGGCTGCGTAAAAAGATCAAAGTTTTCATGGGGCCGCATTATCTGCAAAACTTCGTGCAGGCCATTTTCGATGTGGTGGGCACAAGGGGGAAGACCTTTGTTCTGGGCGGCGACGGGCGCTATTTCAATGACCGGGCGGCGCAGATCATCCTGAAGATGGCGGCTGCGAACGGGGCGGCGCGGGTGATCGTGGGGCAGGGGGCGATCCTGTCAACACCTGCGGCGAGCCATCTGATCCGGTTAAACACAACCGATGGCGGGATCATTCTGTCGGCGAGCCACAATCCGGGGGGGCCGGATGAGGATTTCGGGCTGAAGTTCAACATGCCGAACGGCGGGCCTGCCCCGGAAGCCGTGACCGAGGCAACGTATCAGGCGACGGCGGTGATCGAGAAATATCACATGTCGGATGCGGCGGACATTGATCTGGGGCGGATCGGGCGGGTGACGATGGATGGGATGGTGGTGGATGTCGTGGACCCGGTCCGCGATTACGCGGCATTGATGGAGACGCTGTTCGATTTTCCGGC
>JANMDH010000402.1:0-4454 GCA_031376195.1 Gemmobacter sp.
CGCAGATGGCCGGCGCCCGGCATGACAGACGGCCCCTCGGCCAGCGCAGGCATCGCCGCCCCCGCCAGAAGCCCTGCCAAAATTCCACGTCGCGTCAAATACACAGCACGCCCCCGATTCCTTCGCTTTTCTCTAAATATCCTCGGGGGGTGGCGATGCCTCTTGCATCGCCCGGGCGGCAGACAGCCCCCCGCCTTTCCGCCATTCCCCCCGCGCCCGGATTTCGCTCGATGATGTTTCATCCAGCGGCAGGTTCACGAAACACCACGCAGGCGCTCTTCGCGTCCCCAGCTCTTCGCCCCGCCCCACCCGCGCCACCCGGAATGCCCGCGCTGCCACGCTCAACCGCGCTGCAACCCCCGACCCCGGCCGCGCCAGCACCCCCACCGGAACCGCCCGCAGAATATCCTTCCAGCGTTCCCATTTGTGAAATTGCACCCGATTATCCGCCCCCATCAGCCACACGAACCGCACCCCCGGATACATCGCCTGCAGCCGCGCAATCGTCTCTGCCGTGAACCGCGTCCCCAGCAGCACCTCCAGATCCGTCACCACCACCCGCGGATCCTGCATCACCTTCCGTGCCCGCGCCAGCCGATCCCGCATCGGCGCGGGTTGCCGCGCCTTCAGGGGGTTCGCCGGGCTCACCAGCCACCAGACCCGGTCAAGCCCCATCCGCTTCAACGCCTCCCTCGTGATATGCACATGCCCCGAATGCGCCGGATCAAACGACCCACCCAAAAGGCCGATCACCATTCCCGGCTGTGCAATGGGGAAGCCTTGTTTCATATGATCGTAAATCCTTGCGCAACATCAGGCACATGTTGACCCCAACCGCCCTGCCGATACAATGCCCCCGGTAAAGGCGCGGCCTAAGAAACCGGGTTTCCGGTTGGCCGGGGTTTCCCCGTCCATTCTACTGCCACCTGTGACATTCGGCGCATGACCCCGACTGGGCTTCACCCAGAACCGGTCATGCAGGACACGTGAGGTTAGGCCGCGTCTTTGCAAGCATCCCCCCCTTCCCTCCATAATGTCCTGCACCCCCTCGCCGTCTCCCTGTCCCAGCAGGAATGGACCCGAGCCGCGATCCGGCTGCACCTGTCCCTACGCCTGCCATCCAGCCTCGCCCGCCTTGCGCCCAGCATGGCCCTCAAACTCATCCGTGCCTTTCCAAAGACCACGGCCCCAGACCCCTCCACCCTTTTCGCCTATCTGCGCACAGGGTCAGACGCCCAGCGCCTTGTCCGGCATGCCCGCCAGACCGGACAAATCCCCGCGCCCGTCCTGACCCAACCTACCTTCCGCCCCGACGCAACCCTATGCCGCATCCCGATCCCTGCACTCGCCACCACCGACCACCTCGCCGATTGGCTTGGCCTCACCCCCGGCCAACTCACCCGTTTTGCCGATCTGCGCGGCCTCTCTGCCTTCACCGACAACGCCTTTGCCCCGCATTATCACCAGCATCTCCTCCCGAAAAAGAACGGCACTCTCCGCCTGATCGAGGAACCGAAGCCCTTCCTCAAAACCCTGCAGCGCCGCATCCTCCACGGTATCCTTGATCTGATCCCGCCCCACGCTGCCGCCTACGGCTTTCGCACCGGCCGCAACTGCATCCAAGGTGCCGCACGACATGCGGGCGAACAGATCGTCCTTGGCTTCGATCTCGCCGATTTCTTTCCCCGCATCCCCTATATCCGCATTTACAGCCTCTTTCGAACCCTCGGCTATCCCCAGCAAGTCGCCCGCCACCTCTCCGGCCTCTGCACCGCCCTCACGCCCCCTGAAATCCTGCGCACCCCTATACTTGCCGCCCGCGATCCGCTCACCAACCGCCACCTTCCCCAGGGTGCCCCCACCTCCCCCGCCCTAGCCAATCTCTGCGCCCTCGCTCTTGACCGTCGCCTGTCCGGCCTCGCCCGATCCCTCGGTGCCACCTACACCCGCTATGCCGATGACCTCACCTTTTCCGGCGACACCCGCATCGCCCCCATCCTCCACCACGCCCTGCCCCGGATCACCTCTGAGGAAGGCTTCACCCTCAATCCCTGCAAAACGCGCCAGGCCCGCGCCCATCAGCGCCAGATCGTCACCGGCCTGATCGTCAACCAGACCCCCAACATCCCCCGCCCCGCCTATGACCTGATCAAAGCCACCATCCACCACCTCTCCAACCCAGTCGATCCCCGCCGCGCCGACCCCGCCTTCATTGCCCGCCTGTCCGGCAGCATCGCATGGGTCGAACAGGTCAACCCCGCCCGTGCCCTCCGCCTGCGTCAGCGCCTCCACGCTGCACTTGCCTGATTGCCCCCGGCCCCTCTTTCGCATATTTCCGTGCCAAACCCCTTCCCCCGGAGAATCCCATGGCATCCTATCAATACGTCTACCACATGGACGGCGTCTCCAAGACCTATCCCGGCGGCAAGAAATGCTTTGAGAATATCCACCTCAACTTCCTTCCAGGCGTCAAGATCGGCGTTGTCGGCATCAACGGCTCCGGCAAATCCACACTCCTGCGCATCATGGCCGGTCAGGACACCGATTTTAAGGGCGAGGCTTGGGCCGCCAAGGGGGCCAAGGTCGGCTACCTTTCACAGGAACCGTGGCTTGACCCCGCCCTCGACGTCAAAGGCAACGTCATGCTCGGCGTCGCCAAACAGCAGGCCATCCTTGATCGCTACAATGAACTCGCCATGAACTACACGGACGAGACGGCGGATGAGATGTCCGCCCTGCAGGATCAGATCGACGCCCAGAACCTCTGGGAACTCGACGCCACCGTTGGCGTCGCGATGGACGCGCTCCGCTGCCCCCCCGATGATGCCGATGTCGAAACCCTGTCGGGCGGCGAACGCCGCCGCGTCGCCCTGACCAAGCTGCTCCTCGAAGCACCCGACATGCTGCTGCTGGACGAACCCACCAACCACTTGGACGCCGAATCCATTGCCTGGCTGCAAAAGCACCTCATCAGCTACAAGGGCACCATCCTGATCGTCACCCACGACCGCTATTTCCTCGACGATATCACCTCGTGGATTCTCGAACTCGACCGTGGCCGCGGCATTCCCTATGAAGGCAACTATTCCGCCTGGCTGGAACAAAAGGCCAAACGCCTCATGCAGGAATCGCGCGAGGACAAGTCGAAACAGAAGGCCCTGGAAAAAGAACTCGAATGGATCCGCTCCGGTGCCAAGGCCCGTCAGGCCAAATCCAAGGCCCGTATTTCCAAGTACAACGAAATGGCCGGTCAGACAGTCCGCGAACGATCCACCACCAGCCAGATCATCATCCCCAACGGCGAACGTCTGGGGTCGAAAGTGATCGAGGTGGAAGGCCTGAAAAAACACATGGGCGACAAGCTGCTGATCGAAAACCTGACCTTCACCATCCCGCCCGGTGCCATCGTCGGCGTCATCGGCCCCAACGGTGCCGGCAAATCCACCCTGTTCCGCATGCTGACCGGGCAGGAACAACCCGACGAAGGCACGATCACCCTCGGCAACACCGTGCAACTGTCCTACGTCGACCAATCCCGCGACGCGCTCGACCCGAACAAGACCGCGTGGGAAGAAATCTCCGGCGGGTCCGAGGTGATCCATCTGGGCGACATGGAAATAAACTCCCGCGTCTATGCCGGGGCCTTCAATTTCAAAGGCACCGATCAGCAGAAAAAGGTGGGCCTCCTGTCAGGCGGCGAACGCAACCGCGTCCACATGGCCAAACTGCTCCGCTCCGGCGGCAACGTCCTGCTGCTGGATGAGCCGACCAACGATCTGGACGTCGAAACCCTGCAAGCGCTGGAAATGGCCATCGAAGATTTCGCTGGTTGTGCCGTGATCATTTCGCACGACCGGTTCTTCCTGGACCGCCTGTGTACGCACATTCTGGCTTTCGAAGGCGACGCACATGTGGAATGGTTCGAGGGGAACTTCCAGGCGTATGAAGAGGACAAGGTGCGAAGGCTTGGGCCGGATTCTATCGAGCCGAAGCGGGTGAAGTATAAGCGGTTTAGTAGGTAGGGGATGGCTGGCAAGCATCAGCATCATGTATGGCAACATATCCAACGTGGTTTTTCCTTTGAAGAATACAACGATAATCATATTTGGATTTACACTCGGGACAGTCCTGCTCGGAAGTCTGTAACTCGCACACATGGACAGCAGAAGTTTTTTTACGGAGAACGGAACTCGGCTGCGGATCAAAACATAACCGACTTAGAGTCTCGGCTGTCTGGATTGATCACAGCAGCTAGGTCTTCTAAAGATGGCGCAGTTTTGGACACAAGCTTGGTGGCTCCTCTCATTTCCTTGCTTGAGATGAGAAGCGCCTTTATTAGAGCTGAGATGTCTCGAATGAGTCAGCGATTACTGGAGGAGCTTAAAAAAGCACTATCTTCAAAGAAAAGCATTTCAGCTCTCGTAAAATCCTATTTACAGAATCACCCCAATTTT
>JANMDH010000414.1:0-8229 GCA_031376195.1 Gemmobacter sp.
CCCCCACCCTTACCCCGCCCCACAGGGCGGGGAGGGGATCTGGTGCGATGGCGGTAAGGGCGGCCCAATACGTGGGGCGCATCCCCCCCCCCCCCGGTGGGGGAGGGTCAGGGTGGGGGGCGCAAACAGACGCTTTTGCCACGCTTGGCACATGCCCAGAATCCCCCTATGCTGCACCCCAACCAAAAGGTGCCGCGGTGCAGAAACATGATCCTCAGCCCGAATATGCGGAAATCACGCCGACGGCGTTGATCGCGACGCCTTCGCATGGCTGGCGCGCCAAGTGCCTGCAGCGGCTGATCCGCCTTGACATGCCGGTGCCGCATACGGTGGCGCTGCCCGCGTCGACCGTGCGTGCGATTGCGGGGGGGCGACCGGTGGATGCGCCTGCGATCCTTGCCCATTTTGGCCCCGGTGCGCTGATTTCGGTGCGGCCATCCCCGGAAAATCCCGAATGGGGCGGGCCTTCGACGGTGTTGAACATCGGGCTGAACGCGGCGCGTCATGCGAAACTGGTGGAAACCCACGGGCGGGCGGCGGCGGATGCGATCTATCTGCGGTTCGTGCAGGGTTATGCGATCCATACGGCACGGCTGGACCCGGATATGTTTGACGGGATGGAACCGGGCGCAGAGGCGCTGCGCGAGGCGTTGCGCGCCTATGCGGTGGAAATGGACGAACCTTTCCCGGAAGACCCGGCTAAACAACTGTCCGAGGTGCTGCGGTCGATGGCGCGGGCGTGGGAGGGAACGTCTGCCCGCCTGCTGCGGCAGGCAAAGGGCGCGTCGGACACTGCCGGGCTGGGCCTGATCGTGCAGGAAATGGCGCAGGGTCTGGGGCAGGGGCTGTCGGGGTCGGGGGTGATCCAGTTCGTTGATCCGGTGACGGGCCTGCCGCAAGTGACGGGGCGCTATCTGGGGCAATCGCAGGGCCGTGACGCCCTGCGCCGGACGGAGGCGCTGTATCTGACGCGCGATGTGCGCGGGCCGTCGCTGGAGGAACTGGCACCGGGAATTTTCGGCGATCTGATCCGCTATGGCGCGCTGTGCCGGGCCAAGCTGCGCGAAGAGATGCAGGTCGAATTCACCATTGATGACGGTCAGCTGGCGGTTCTGGACGCGGTCAAGGTGGCACGGTCATCGCGCGCAGGCCTGCGTATCGCGGTGGCGCTGGCGGATGACGGGATCATCACGCAGGATGAGGCGCTGCTGCGGGTGGAACCGCGTGCTTTGTCAGAACTGCTGCACCCGCAGGTCGATCCGCGCGGGCTGCGCGATGTGATCGCCAAAGGGATTGCTGCCAGCCCGGGCGGGGCGGCAGGGCGGATCGTGTTTTCATCGGCGGCGGCGCAGGCGATGGCGGCGCGGGGGGAGCCTTGCATCCTGGTGCGGCGCGAAACGGCACCGGAGGATATCCGGGGAATGCATTCCAGCGCAGGGGTTCTGACCGAACGGGGCGGGATGACAAGCCACGCGGCGGTGATCGCGCGGGGGCTGGGACTGCCCTGCATCGTGGGGGCGTCGGACCTGCGGCTGGATGCAAAGGCGGGCACGATCAAGACGCTGGACGGGCGGCTGTTGCGTGAAGGCGAGATGATCACGGTGGATGGGACGACAGGGCAGGTTCTGATCGGGACGGTGGATATGCTGCCGCCTGCGCTGGACGATGCGTTCCGCAAATTGCTGGGCTGGGCGGATGCGGTGGCGGATATCGGAGTGCGCGCGAACGCGGATACGCCTGCGGATGCGTTGGTGGCGCGGAACTTCAATGCGCAGGGCATAGGGTTGTGCCGGACGGAGCATATGTTCTTTGACGCGGAACGTCTGGTGGTGATGCGCGAGATGATATTTGCGGATACATCGGCGGAACGGGCGACGGCGCTTGCGCGATTGCTGCCGATGCAACGCGATGATTTCGTGCAGCTTTTCGATATCATGCAGGGGCTGCCGGTGTGTATCCGGCTGTTTGATCCGCCGTTGCACGAATTCCTGCCGCAAAGCCGGGAAGGGCTGCGCGATCTGGCGGAGGCGCTGGACAAGCCCTTGTCTGACGTGGTGCGGCGGGCAGAAGCGCTGGCGGAATTCAACCCGATGCTGGGGATGCGGGGGGTGCGGCTGGGGGTGGTGCTGCCGGAAATCTATGACATGCAGGCGCAGGCGATTTTCGAGGCGACAGTGGAAATGGCGCGCAAGGGGGCGTCGGTGGTGCCGGAGATCATGATCCCGCTGGTGTCTGCCAAGCGCGAGGTGGAACTGGTGAAGACGCGGATCGACGCGGTGGCGGCGGTGGTGCGGTCGAAGTCGGGAGTGGCATTCGAGTACAAGCTGGGCGTGATGGTGGAAACACCGCGCGCGGCCTTGCGGGCGGGGGAAATCGCGCAGCATGCGTCATTCCTGTCATTCGGGACGAACGATCTGACACAGATGACCTATGGATTGAGCCGCGACGATGCGGGGCGGTTCATGAACACCTATGTGCAGCAGGGTGTGTTTCCGGAGGATCCGTTCCACATTCTGGATCAGGACGGGGTGGGCGAATTGCTGCATATCGGGGCGGAACGCGGGCGCAGAACCCGGGGCGATCTGGTGGTTTCGATCTGTGGGGAACATGGCGGGAACCCCGAATCAATCGCGTTCTGCCGCAAGGCGGGCTTTGATTATGTAAGCTGTTCCCCCTATCGGGTGCCCCAGGCGAGGCTCGCGGCGGCGCATCTGGCACTTTTGGATAAGATATAGCACTTACATAGGCTTATGCTGTAATACTTAAGCTTTGTCTTAATAGCTGCAGTGCAGCATAAGCGGGAATCCGCACAAATCGAACCGAAAAGCGTGACAATTTGGTCACATGGGTAGACCGGGGCGGATTTTCCACTTAGCAGCGCGACAGTCGTGAAAGGCTTAGGGCGCGTCCCGGGCGGCACGGCATGTCTGAAACAGACCGGGAATCTTAAGTATGAGTTTGCGAATTGGCTGGACCTGCGCCCTGTTGGGCGCATTGGTTCTGAACAATGCCGCTTTGGCCGATGTCACCGTCAGCACTTCAAGCGAGCCGACCGCCGCGATTGGCACCAGTATGTCCGAACTTCTGGGCGTGGAACGAAACGCGCTGGACAGCATGGCGCCGCAGCAGTTTGCAGCCCTGGCAACGGGTGTCGAGGCCCCGAAGCCGGGAAAGCCGGGGGCGGCGGAGCCGTCAGTGATCCGATATGATGCGGGCTGGCTGGCAGCGCAGCCAGCGGCCACGGGGGATGCGCAGTGGGAATGCCTGGCGCAGGCCCTGTATTTCGAAGCGCGCGGTGAATCGGTGAAAGGTCAGTTTGCGGTGGCGGAAGTGATCCTGAACCGGGTGGACAGCGCGTTGTTTCCGAACACGGTTTGCGCGGTTGTACGGCAGGGCGGGCGTGGCGGATGCCAGTTTTCCTACACCTGTGATCGGGCGTCGGACACGATCCGGGATCGGGCGTCATTCGCGGTGGCGGGCAAGATCGCGCGTCTGATGCTGGACGGGGCACCGCGCGCGTTGACGTTGGGCGCCACGAATTTTCATACGCTGAACGTGCGACCGGGCTGGTCACGGCAATTTCCGCGCACGGCGAGTATCGGGGCGCACGTGTTTTATCGCCAGCCGGGGGCCTAAGGTCGTCGAAAGCCGAGGGATGGGCGCGGATGACACAAGTCTTTGGGCGATTGTTCGCATATGCTGCCCCGTATGCAGCCGTCGGGGACGCAATGACAAGCGACATATCACTGGCCTTCGCGTCGCCGGAAGCGCGGGCAAAGACGACCGAAGGCAGCGATATGCCGGACCGGATTTCCCTGCGGGATCATCTGGTGGAAGTAGATATCGGCGCGTTTCAGCAGGAACGCGGGCACAAGCAGCGGGTGAAATTCAACGTGGTGGTCGAGGTGCGGCCCGCATCGGAACCTTTGGGCGATGATGTGGACCGGATCCTTTCTTATGACCGGATCACGGAGGCGATTGCGGCGGAACTGGCGGCAGAGCGGTTGAACCTGCTCGAAACCCTGGCGGAACGGGTGGCGGAACGGGTTCTGCTGGAACCGGCGGCGCTTCGCGTGTTCGTGCGGATCGAAAAGCTGGATGTGGGGCCTTATGCCCTTGGCGTCGAAATCGTACGGAAACGGGATGCGATTGCGCAGGTGCCGGTAGAGCCCGATCTGCCGCATCCGGTGGTGGTGCATCTGGACAATGCGGCGATTGCGGCGGGCGATCTGTCTGTGCGACTGGATGGCTGGCAGGGGCTGGGGCGGCCTGTGGTGCTGGTCGTGGGCTTGCCCGACATGCCGCGCGCGGTGACGGGGCACAGACCGACGCAGCGGCGGATCGACCTGCTGGCGATGGAGCAGAACGCCTGGGTTCTGGCGGCGCGGGATGCGCGCTGTGTGGTGGTGGAAACCCGGACCGAGATCGACTGGGCGATGCGGCAAGGGCGGATGGTGGTCTGGGCACCGTCAAAGCTGGTGCTGGATGCGGTGACCGGGCCGGCCGCGCATGATGTTGGCACATTGGCGGGCTGGCTGGCGGATACGTTGACGGCGGACCGTCTGATCGTTCACGGAGATGTCACAATCCCGGCGGGAAGCCGCACGCGCGTGATCCTGGCCTGACAGGGTGGGCTTGCCGGGTTGGCGCGGGCCGGATAACCAAGCGCATGACTTATTTCAGACCGATTTCGATGACGGATGCGGCGCGGCCTGTGGGGGCTATGCCGCTGGCTGGTGGCTGGTGCTGGTTTGACCGGGTGGAGGTGCTGGAACGCGGGCGTGTCCCTGCGGTGATCGCGGCGTCCGAGGTGCCGGGGGACGTGCTGGCGCGTTTGACGGGGCCGCGCGCCGCCGTGGCGGGGCTGGCGCTGGACCGGCCGCGTCTGATGGGCATCCTGAACGTGACGCCGGACAGCTTTTCCGACGGGGGGCGGTTTCTGGAGCCGGAGGCGGCGCAGGCGCAGGCGCGGCTGATGGCGGGGGCCGGGGCGGACATCATCGACGTAGGGGGCGAAAGCACACGGCCTGGCGCGGTACTGGTGGCAGAGGATGAAGAACGGGCGCGGACGGCCCCGGTCATCGCGGCCCTTCGGGCGGCGGGGATAACGGCGCGCCTTTCGGTGGACACGCGCAAGGCCGGGGTGGCGGTGGCGGCTTTGGCGGCGGGGGCGGATATGCTGAACGATGTGTCGGCGCTGACGTTCGATGCGGGGATGGCGGGGGTGGCTGTGGGGTCTGGCGCGCCGATCTGCCTGATGCATGCGCAGGGCACGCCGCAGGACATGCAGGCCGACCCGCGCTATGGCGATGTGCTGCTGGATGTGTATGATTTCCTTGAGGAACGCATCGCGGTGGCCGTCGCCGCCCGTATCGCGCGGGAGCGGATCATCGTTGATCCGGGGATCGGGTTTGGCAAGACGCTGGCGCATAATCTGACGCTGATCCGGGGGCTGTCGCTGTTCCACGGACTTGGCTGTGGAGTCCTTCTGGGTGTGTCGCGCAAGAAATTCATCGGGACGATTGGCGGCGAGGATCAGGCAACTCGCCGCGCGCCGGGGTCGCTGGCGGTGGCCTTGGCGGGCGTGGCGCAGGGAGCGCAGATCGTGCGGGTGCATGATGTGTGGGAAACGCGGCAGGCTTTGGCATTGTGGCGGTCGGTAACGGGGGACGGAGCATGAGCCGGAAATTGTTTGGGACGGACGGCGTGCGGGGGCGGGCGAACACCTATCCGATGACGGCGGAAATGGCGCTGCGTCTGGGAGCGGCGGCGGGCCAGTATTTCCGGCGCGCGGCGGGCGGCGCGCACCGGGTGGTAATCGGCAAGGACACGCGGCAGTCCTGTTACATGCTGGAACAGGCGCTGACGGCGGGTTTGGCATCGACGGGGATGGATGTATTCCCGTTGGGTCCGATTCCGACGCCGGCGGTGGGGTTTCTGACGCGCAGCATGCGGGCGGATCTGGGGGTGATGATCAGCGCCAGCCATAATCCCTATCACGACAACGGGATCAAATTCTTTGGCCCGGATGGTTTCAAGCTGAGCGATGAGGCGGAGGCGGAGATCGAGGCGATTCTGGCGGGCGAGATTCCCTTGGCGGAGCCGGAGCTGATCGGCAAGGTGAAGCGGATCGACGATGGGCGGGGACGGTATCAGGAATTCGCCAAGACGACCTTTCCGGCGGGGCTGCGGCTGGACGGGCTGAAGGTGGTGATCGATTGCGCAAACGGGGCGGCCTACAAGGCCGCGCCCGAAGTGTTGTGGGAACTGGGTGCCGAGGTGATCCGGGTGGGGGTCAGCCCGAACGGGACCAATATCAACGATCAATGCGGGTCGACTTATACAACGACGGCGGCCGAGGCGGTGGTGGCGCATGGCGCTGACGTGGGCATCTGTCTGGATGGGGATGCCGACCGGGTGATGATCCTGGACCAGAACGGGAAGGTGGCGGACGGCGATCAGATCATGGCGCTGCTGGCGACCCGCTGGGCGGAGGAGGGGCGGCTGCGGGGGAACACTCTGGTCGCGACGGTGATGTCGAACCTGGGGCTGGAGCGGCATCTGACCGCGCGCGGTTTGCGGCTGGAACGGACGCAGGTGGGGGATCGGTACGTGGTGGAGGCGATGCGGGCGGGCGGGTTCAATCTTGGGGGGGAACAGTCGGGCCATATCGTGATGACGGATTACGCGACGACGGGTGACGGGCTGATCGCGGGCTTGCAGTTTCTGGCGGAAATGGCGCGGACGGGGCAGGGGGCGGACAGCCTTGTGCGGCAGTTTGAACCGGTGCCGCAGATGTTGAAGAACGTGCGCTATGCGGGATCGGACCCGATGGCGGCGGCGGCGGTGCAGGCGGTGATTGCCGCAGGTGAGGTTGCGCTGGCAGGCAAGGGGCGGTTGCTGATCCGCAAATCGGGGACGGAACCCCTGATCCGGGTGATGGCGGAATGCGAGGATGAGGGGCTGCTGGGGCAGGTCGTGGACAGGATCGTGGAGGCGGTGAAGGCGGCGGTTTGAGGGGGACATGGGGCATGCACGCACGCACCCCACCGACCAGAGCAGGGTGCGTGATTTTACGCACCAAAGCGCCTATCCCCGCACCGCTGCCACCGCGTCCAGTAGCAGGTCGGCCACCCTGTCCACCTCGGCCATGCTCAGCGCAGTCGGCAGGCGCAGATCCCCGGTGCGCATCAGCATGGCGCGGGTTTTGGGCAGATCGGGGATGTCGCCCAGAAACTGCCAGTTCCAGAAGGCCCGCGCGTTGTTTTCGGACAGCCCGAAGATGCTGACCGGAATGCCGCGCGCCTTTGTCGCGTCGATCAGGGCAAGCGCCTGCGCATCGGTCCAATCGCCTGTCAGGGTGAACTGGATGGAGTCGGGCGCGCGTTGTTCGGCGGGCAGGGCGGGCGGCACGGCGAGATGCGGGCTGGCGGACAGGCGTGCGGCCACATGATCGTGGCTGGCCAGCCCGCGCGCCACGCGGTCGGCGAGTTCGGGCAGCTGCGGGCGGATCACGGCCGCCGACAGGTTCTGCATGCGCATGTTGTACAGGGGCAGGCGGTTCTGCCAGTGCATGTAGCTGTTCTGCAGGCCGGGATGTTTTTTCCAATTCGCCTCGTACGCGCCCGACATGATGACGGCGCGGGCAGCGAGTTCGGGATCGTCGGTGACCATGATCCCGCCTTCGCCAGCGTTGATCATCTTGTAGGACTGAAAGCTGAAACAGCCGATCTTGCCGATGGTGCCGACGTTCCGGCCGTTCCAGGTGGTGCCAAGCGAATGGGCGGCGTCTTCGATCACCGGGATCCGGGCGGCGTCGCACAGGGCCATGATGGCGTCCATGTCGGAAGTATGGCCGCGCATGTGGCTGATCAGGACGGCGTGGGAACCGGGAAGTTTGGCGGCGAAATCGGCGAGGTCGATGCGGAGGGAGTGATCCACCTCGACCAGGACAGGGGTGCAATCGGCGTGCAGGACGGCAGAAGGGACAGCGGCAAAGGTGAAGGCGGGGATGAGGACGCGGGCGGCGCGGGGCAGGTCAAGCGCCTTGAGCGAGAGGAACAGGGCGGCAGAGCAGGAGGAGACGGCGAGAGCGTAGCGTGAGCCGAGCAGTTGGGCAAAGTCCTGTTCCAGAAGGGAAACCTGGGCGTCGGAGGGGGCGGTATAGCGGAACAGATCGGCGGAGTTCAGCAGATCATCGACCGCCTGCCGGGCGGCCTCGGGGATCGG
>JANMDH010000485.1:0-3501 GCA_031376195.1 Gemmobacter sp.
CTGCCGAAGGCGACGCTGACCACCCCTTCTGCGGCGCGGAAATCAGCACATCCACCCCCGTCGCCGCCATGTCCACCCAAATGCAGCCCGACGCGATGCAATCCAGCACCATCAGCGCCCCCACCTCATGGGCCGCCTCCGCCATCCGTGTCAGGTAATCGTCCGGCAGGATAATCCCCGCGCTCGTCTCCACATGCGGCGCGAACACCGCATCGGGCCGCACCTCGCGGATTTTCGCCACCACCTCGTCAATCGGCGGCGGCGCAAACGGGGCCCGCGCCCCATTCCCGGTCTGCCGCGCCATCACCACCGTCGTATCCGCCGCAAACCCGCCCATCTCGAATATCTGGGACCAGCGATAGGAAAACCACCCGTTCCGCACGATCAGTGCCGACCCCTGCCCGAACTGCCGCGCCACCGCCTCCATCGCGTAAGACCCGCCGCCGGGCACAAGGGCCACAGCACTCGCATTGTAAACCTCACGCAGCATCCCCGACAGATCGCGCATCACGCCCTGAAAACGGGCCGACATGTGGTTCAGGGATCGGTCGGTGAAAACGACCGAGAATTCGTCAAGGCCATCGGGGTCTACGGACGGGTGCAGGGCGGTCATGGGCGGGTTCCTTTTCGGTTCGGCACAGAATGTAACGGGATCGGAGTCAAAGCCAAGCCCCGCGTCGTGTATGTACGGATGCAATACGGATCGAATACGCAAAGAATACGGAAAAAATACTACCCCAGCGGCCCCGGGCGCCTCTCCTCGGTCAGCAGCACATTCGCCTCCACCTGCCCCGCGCCGGGCAAGGTCATGATCCGCCGCCGCAGCACCCGTTCAAAATCCGCAATGTCGCGTGCCACCACCCGCAAGCGATAATCAAACAGGCCCAGCACATGCTGCACCACCTGCACCTCCGGAATGGCCATCGCCGCGCGCTCAAAATCCTCCAGTGAAACCCGGCCCTTGGTGGCCAGCTTCACCCCCAGAAACACCGTCACCCCGAACCCGAGCGCTGCGCGGTCCACATCCACCCGCTGCCCCGCCAGAACCCCGCCCTCCGTCAACCGCTGCACCCGCCGCCAGGCCGCAGGCTGGCTCAACCCCAGCCGCCGCCCCAATTCCCCCGCGCTGATCCCCGCCTCAGCCACCAAAACCCGCAGGATCGCGCGATCCACCTCATCCAGGTCCATCACAGCGGCAATCCCTCCACATCCTTGATCGTCGCAATCAGCATCAGCGCCTCGATATCCGCGATATGCGGCAGGGTCAGGATGCGCGCCCGATACACTTCCGCATAATGCGCCATGTCCCGCGCGATCACGTTCAGGCGCACGTCCACCCGGCCCAGAAAGGTTTCAATTCCAATGACTTCCGGCACCCCCCGCGCCGCCTCGATAAAGGCGTCAAAGGCACGCGGATCGGTTTTGTCCAAGGTGAACCGCAGCGATACCTCCACCTCATAGCCCAGTTTGCGCCAGTCAATCTGGGCATGTTCGCCTTTGATAATCCCGCTTTCGCGTAAACGCTCCAACCGCCGCCACAGGGTCGCAGGCGTCACCCCGGCCCGATCCGCAAGATCAGCACGCGGCAGGTCTGGGTCAGAGAGATAATGCCGCAGGATCCGGCGGTCAGTTTCATCGACTTGCATGATTTTTCTACCATGTCAGACTATCACGCATGATTTTTTGCAGATAATTCGCATCAGGTCAAACAATGTGGCCATCTACCGGCAGATCACCCTATGCTGCGCTCATCATACCTAATTCAAGGACTCCGCCCAATGCGCGTGTATTACGACCGTGACTGCGACATCAACCTGATCAAGGACAAAAAGGTGGCCATCCTCGGCTACGGCAGTCTGGGCCATGCCCATGCCCTGAACCTGCGCGACTCCGGGGCCAAAAATCTTGTCGTGGCGCTTCGCGAAGGCAGCCCATCGGCCAAAAAAGCCGAAGGCGAAGGGTTGAAGGTCATGGGGCTGGCCGAGGCGGCGAAATGGGCCGACCTGATCATGTTCACGATGCCCGATGAATTGCAGGCCGAAACCTA
Source organism: Gemmobacter sp. (assembly GCA_031376195.1). Lineage (GTDB taxonomy): Bacteria > Pseudomonadota > Alphaproteobacteria > Rhodobacterales > Rhodobacteraceae > JANPIX01. The sequence continues at coordinate 2,048 of JANMDH010000485.1, forward strand.
CCGCAAATACGTCCATGACAACATCCGCGAAGGTGCCGCGATCGCGTTTGCTCACGGTCTGAACATCCATTTCGGCCTGATCGAGCCGAAAACGGGCGTCGATATCATCATGATGGCCCCCAAAGGCCCCGGCCACACGGTGCGCGGCGAATATGTCAAAGGCGGCGGCGTGCCCTGCCTTGTGGCCGTGCACAACGATGCGACGGGCAAGGCCATGGAAATCGGCCTGTCCTATTGCAGCGCCATCGGCGGCGGGCGGTCGGGCATCATCGAGACGAACTTCCGTCAGGAATGCGAAACCGATCTGTTCGGCGAACAGGCGGTCCTGTGCGGCGGCCTTGTCGAACTGATCCGCATGGGGTTCGAAACCCTGGTCGAGGCGGGGTATGAACCCGAGATGGCCTATTTCGAATGCCTGCACGAGGTGAAGCTGATCGTCGACCTGATCTATGAAGGCGGCATCGCCAACATGAACTATTCGATCAGCAACACCGCCGAATACGGCGAATACGTCTCCGGCCCGCGCATCCTGCCCTACGCAGAAACGAAGGCCCGGATGAAGGCGGTTCTGACCGACATCCAGACCGGCAAATTCGTGCGTGACTTCATGCAGGAAAATGTGTCGGGCAGCCGTTCTTCAAGGCCACCCGCCGGATCAACGACGAACACCAGATCGAAAAGGTCGGCGAGAAACTCCGCGCGATGATGCCGTGGATTTCCAAGGGCAAAATGGTCGACCGCGCGCGGAACTGACACGCCCGGCGGTCCGCCGCCGAGATCACACGGAACGGGGCCGTCCGGTTGCGGGCGGCCCTTTTCTGTTGTGTAGTCAAGGCTCCGATGCAAGAGGAGCCGGCCATGGCCGACCCGACAGACGCAGACCGTCCACGCGAAACCGGCGGCATGATCGTGATGTTCCACGATGGCATAGACCGCGCGGCACAAGAGGATTGCCTGCATCACTGCATCGGGGCCGAAGCGCGGGCGCTTTCATTGGACACTCAACAGCCGTCAGACGCGGGGCCGGAAGTGCCGGGCGTGCTTTTGGGCGATTCCGGGATCGCAGTCGTCTTTGCCCGCGCCGATACCGCTGCGGCCCGCACGCGGCTGTCGGCGGATGGCAAGGTCGCCCTGATCCGGCCGGAGTTCTGGATGTATGCGCTCCACACCTTTCAGGACAGCGCAACCGCCACTTGGGGCCTTCAGGCCGTGGGCGCTGACAGGTCGGCCTTTACCGGCAAGGGGGTGCGGCTCTGCGTTCTGGATACCGGCCTTGATCTGGCACATCCTGATTTTCACGGGCGACAGATCATCACCCGCAGTTTTGTTCCGGATGAAGGTGTCGAAGATGCAAACAGCCACGGCACGCACTGCGCCGGAACGGCGGCGGGCGGCAGATCGGCGCGCGGAACGCCGCGCTATGGCGTGGCACCCGATGCGGACCTGATGATCGG
>JANMDH010000494.1:0-5761 GCA_031376195.1 Gemmobacter sp.
GGATCACCAGCCCCACCCTTAGGGTTAGCGCAAACGCGCCTGTAAATCACGCCGTATATTTGTGTTTATTTTCAAGATTTTAGGGTATTCAAAGCGGTTTGGAACAACTTTGGCAGTGCCAATTGCCGCAAAACGCCCGACTCAGCCGCCCCAAGTCTGTCCCAGAACCCGGATCCAGTTGCCCCATGTCAATTTTCGCAACAAGTCAGGGCCATATCCATGCGCGGCCAAAGCATCGATCAACCGGGGCAAGCCTGTCACATCCCCAATACCCTGCGGCAGTTCCGCGCCGTCGAAATCCGACCCGAATCCGACGTGATCCTCGCCCAGATGCGTAATCAGGTGATCCATATGCGCCAGCACATCGTCCCATCCCATATCCGCAGACCGCCGCCCGTCGCGCCGCAGAAAGACCGTGGCAAAGTTCAGACCCACCATGCCGCCCGAATCCTTTATCGCGGCCAGTTGCTGATCGGTCAGGTTGCGCGTGGACGGCGTGACAGCATGCGCGTTTGAATGTGTCGCCACCAAAGGCGCGTCGGACATGCCCGCCACATCCCAGAAGCCCGCTTCGTTCAGATGGCTCAGATCGACCATGATCCGCAGTTTGTTGCATTCGCGGATCAACCGCTTGCCTGCATCGGTCAGGCCCATGCCCGTATCCGGCGAGCCCGGAAATTTGAACGGCACACCGTGACCAAAAATCGTGGGCCGCGACCACACCGGCCCCAGCGACCGCAGCCCCATCGCGTGAAACGCGTGCAGGGCGTCAAGATCGGCGTCAATCGCCTCGGCCCCTTCCATATGCATGACGCCTGCGATCACACCTGCCGCCTGCGCCGCGTCAATCTCCGCAACACTCCGGCACAGCCGGAAAGCCCCGTTCGAGGCGCGTTCCATCCACAAAAGATGACCCGCGCTGGTAAAGGCAACATTCTGCGCATCACTCACTGAAATCGCATCCGGCAATGGCAGATTATAGGGCGGCGCGTCCATGATCGCCTCGCGGTCGGGCACGCGCGGGTCAGGCGGGGACGGCACATAAATAGCAAAAAATCCCGCCGCAAAGCCGCCCGCCTTCATCCGGGGCAGATCGAGATGTCCCTTGCCCTCCCCCGAAAGCCAGATCGCATCGCGGTTGTCAGGGGCGAAATGCAGGCGCAAAAGGATGTCATTGTGACCATCGAACACAGGCATCGGTGCGGGTAAATTGGTCATTGTGCTGATCCTGTACGGGCTTTTCTGCATCTATCGCGTGCAACCTGACACGCCCCCCCCCGAATGACCAGTCACGCCCTTCCCTTCCGACTGCTCTGCACGGAACAGCCGGTGAAGGCCGCACGACCGCGCCCCCGGGGGCCAATCTGTTGCAGCTTTGCGCCGCTTTGCGCGGATAACGGGGCGAAATTCCCGCAAATCCCACTTGCCACTTTGCGGATTCCGACTTAACGCGTCACATCAGCGTCATACGCTGGCCTTGAGCTTGCCACACCGGGCAGGAATACCTTGGTTAAGGCCGTGTTGACCAGAATGGCAAAGGCGACAAGGCCCGGTACAGGGCCAAGGCAGACGGAGCAGATGATGGCAAAGACCCCCGCAAAACCGGCCCCCCAGCAGGGTGGCCAAGGCAGTGCACCAACCCAGCAGCAGGGCGGCAGCACATCGCAGCCCCAGCAGCAGGGCCAGCAAGTGATCCGCGATTGGGCTGCGTTTTAATCAGCCTCTCGCAAACGCGTCCAAAGTGACATGTCGGCCATTGCAACCATCCGCAATCTTGGCCCGGCCACCGAAGCCGCGTTCTTGCGTGCAGGTTTGACTTCGGCTGAAGAAGTCCATGCCATCGGTCCCGATGCGGCCTATCTGATCTGGCTGAAATCTGGCGAAGCTGCGCATTTCATCGGCTATTATGCCCTTGTTCTGGGCCTGCAAGGCCGCCCTTGGACCGATTGCTCCCCCGACGAAAAAAAGGCCCTGCGCCTGCGGTTCGACATGCTGAAAGCAGAGGCTGCGCAAGGCAAAGGCGCAATGCAATCACAGTTCGAGGCGGCGTTAAATATACTAGGCGTCGTCGAGAAACGGCGATGATGAAACCCGCCCGACAATTCTTCTGTGAAGAATTTGATTTTTCGCAGAAAAATCGGCCCGTCAGTCCAACACCGCCAGCCCCGCCCGGAACCGCACCGCGTTCTTGGCATAACCCACCGCAGACGCCATCAGCCGCGCCTGCGCCTCGGCGTCCAGTTCCCGCACGACCCGCCCCGGTGCGCCCATCACAAGCGATCCGTCCGGGATCACCTTGCCTTCGGTGATCAGACTTCCCGCACCGATCAGACAGCCCCGCCCGATGACCGCCCCGTTCAGGACGATCGCCCCCATCCCGATCAGCGTCCCTTCACCGATCACGCAGCCATGCAGCATCGCCCTGTGCCCGACTGTGCAGTTAGCCCCGATCGTCAGGGGAAACCCCCAATCCGTATGCAGCACCGAATTTTCCTGAATGTTCGTCCCCGCCCCCACCGTGATCGGCTCGTTATCCCCCCGCAACACTGCACCGAACCAGACCGAAGCCCCCGCCCCCAGCATCACCCTGCCCATCACCTGCGCACCCGGTGCCACCCAGGCCGTCGGGTCGATCTCGGGTTCCATCCCGTCCAGTGCATAGATCATCGCGCTTCAAACTCCCCGTTCAGGCCCCGCACGAACTCTGCCAGATGCGGTTGGCGATCCCGCCGCAGGCGTTCGGCCTGCAGGATCGTGACCAGTTCTGCAAAGGCCACCTCAAGATCATCATTGATCAGCACGTAATCATATTCCGCCCAATGGCTGATCTCGTCGCGGCTTTTCGCCATCCGGCCTGCGATCACCGCCTCGCTGTCCTGTGCGCGCCCCCGCAGGCGCCGGTCCAGTTCGGCGATGGACGGCGGCAGTACAAACACCGACACCACATCGCGCCCAAGCGCCGAATTGCGGATCTGCTGCCCACCCTGCCAGTCGATGTCAAACAGCGTATCCCGACCCTCGTGCAGCGCCGCCTCGACCGGTTCACGCGGGCTTCCGTAAAAATTGCCAAACACTTCGGCATGTTCCAGCATTTGCTGGTGCGCCACCATCTGTTCAAAGTCCCCCCGGCTGCGGAAAAAATACTCCCGCCCGTCCGCTTCGCCCGGTCGCGGCGCGCGGGTCGTGGCCGAAATGGAAAACCGGATCGTCGGATCCCAATCCATCAGCCGCCGGGCAAGCGTGGATTTACCGGCCCCCGACGGCGACGAAAGGATCAGAAGAAGCCCGCGCCTTGCCATCATCACTCCACGTTCTGAACCTGTTCGCGCATCTGATCGATGACCACTTTCAGGTCAAGCCCGATGCGCGTCAGGGCAATCGACTGCGCCTTGGAACACAGCGTGTTCGCCTCGCGCATGAACTCCTGCATCAGAAAATCCAGTTTGCGCCCCACTGGCCCCGGTTCCGCGAGCAGGCTGCGCGCCGCCGCCACATGCGCGCTCAGTCGGTCCAGTTCTTCGGTCACGTCCGCCTTGACCGCAATCATCGCCAGTTCCTGCGCCACACGCGCCGGATCAACCCCCTCCGCATTCCCCAGAACCCGGGCGAGGGCGTCGCGCAACTGCCCCTGCGCCGCATCCTTGCGCAGTCCGGCCGTGGCCACCGCATCGCCGGTCAAAGCCGCAATCTGGTTCAACTGCGCCGTTATCACTCCCAGCAAGGCCGCCCCTTCGCTGCTGCGCATCCCATTGAACGCAGCCAAAAGGCCCGGCAGATCGCCCAGAAGGGCCGTGCGAAGCGGGGCCGTCTCCTGATCATCGCCCGCGCCACTGTCGATCACGCCGCGCAAGGCCAGAACATCCGCCTGATTGGCCTGCGCAAGGGTCAGACCCCGCTCCATCGCCGCCGCCTCAACCTCGACCAGCGCGGACAGCGCGGCACTCAAAGCGGCCGAATTTACCCGAAAAGGGGCGGCAGCACTGTCATCCCGTGCCAGTTTCAGTGTCAGACTGACATTGCCGCGCGTCTGACCCTTGCCCAGCGCCCCGCGCACCGCCGCTTCCAGTCCGTCAATCCAGTCGGGCACGCGCAGGCGCAGATCCAGCCCCTTGCCGTTCACCGACCGCAGATCCCATGTCCACGCATAGCCCGGCATCTGGCCGGAGCGGGTGGCAAATCCGGTCATCGACTGTGTCATGAAACTAGTATCCTTTCCCGTGCGGATCGCCCGCAGTTTACCAATTCCCCAGAATCCCCGCCGAATCCAGCGGCAAATATGTATATTAAGACTTGGGTAACTTGTCTTGTGGCACGGTTAACCTTGATGGGGCCGGGCCTTCAGGCCTTTCGCGAACGGGGTTCAGGATGCTGATTTCATTTCCGGGGTTGGACCGGATCACCGGCAAGACACGGCCAGATGCCCAGTGGGCCGCACCGTTGCACCAGATCCGGGCCTACTGGGACGCGCTTCGGGACGGGCCTCTGCCCCCCTTCCGCTCGCAGATCGACCCGCGCGGGATCGAAGGCGCGTTGGGCGGGGCCTTCATCCTCGAACGCGTCGCCCCCGGCGTGGCGCGCTTTCGGATTGCGGGAAACAGTCTTGCCGATCTTGCAGGCTGTGACCCGCGCGGGATGCCGTTTTCCGTTCTGTTTGAACCTGCCGCCCGGCGCGCCATCGCCGACACGCTCAATCAGGTATTCGATGGCCCCGCCGTGATCGATTTGCGGCTGGACGCGGAACGCAATATTGCGCGCCCCAACCTCACCGCACGGATGATGCTGCTGCCGTTGCGCAATGATGCGGGTGTCATTGACCTTGCGGTCGGTTGCCTCGCGCTCTCGGCTGATCCGGGGCGCCGCAGCCGCCGGTTCCACATCGCATCCATACATACCACGCCGCTTGTCGATGCCGCGCCGCGATTGGTCGCAAAACACGCGGCTTTTACGGCGATCAGGCCCGCCCCGGCGGGCGCATTCGCCGAAAGTTCGCCTGCGTTTGTGCCAGCCACCTCTGGCTCCGCGCGTCCCTACCTGCGCTTGGTCCGCCCTGCCGGGTGAACGGCACGGCAGCCGTCGGTTACAGCGCCATGCGCCGCGTCGTCTGACGCCGCGCCGACAGTTCCTCGGCCACCAGAAACGCCAATTCCAGCGCCTGACTTGCGTTCAAACGCGGGTCACAGGCGGTGTGGTAACGATCTGACAGGTCTTCGTCCGTTACCGCCCGCAGGCCGCCGGTGCATTCCGTCACGTCCTGCCCTGTCATCTCGAAATGCACTCCGCCCGGGATCGTGCCCTCTGCCGCGTGAACCCCGAAGAATTCCCGCACTTCGCGCAGCACCGATTCAAAGGGCCGCGTCTTGTAACCGCTTGCCGCCTTAATCGTATTCCCGTGCATCGGATCGCAGGTCCACAGCACGTTCGCCCCTTCCTCCCGTACCGTCCGGATCAGGCGCGGCAGGTTTTCGCCCACCTTGCCCGCCCCGAACCGCGCGATCAGCGTCAGACGCCCCGCCTCGTTCTCCGGGTTCAGCTTTGCCATCAGCACCTTCAGGTCGTCCGCCGTCGTCGTCGGCCCGCATTTCAGGCCAATCGGGTTCTGCACGCCCCGCGCGAATTCCACATGCGCCCCGTCCGGTTGCCGCGTCCTGTCGCCGATCCAGATCATATGCCCCGAACCCGCCACCGGAACGCCCGTGATACTGTCAATCCGGCACAATGCTTCTTCATATTCCAACAGCAATGCCTCGTGGCTGGTGTAGAA
>JANMDH010000246.1:0-10184 GCA_031376195.1 Gemmobacter sp.
GGAGACGGGGTTGCCGCGATCCGACAGGAACAGGGCGGAGGGGTTCGGCACCTCGGCCAGCCCTGCGCCTGTCATCTCAAACACGCCGATTTCGTCGGCCGGGCCGAAGCGGTTCTTGACGGCGCGCAGGATGCGGAACTGATGGCCGCGTTCGCCTTCAAAGTAGAGGACGGTATCGACCATGTGTTCGACCACGCGTGGCCCCGCGATCTGGCCGTCTTTGGTGACATGGCCGACAAGGATGATCGCAACCCCCCGGCGTTTGGCGAAACTGACCAGCTCGTGTGCTGCGGCGCGGACCTGAGACACGGAACCGGGGGCGCTGTCCACTGTGTCGAGCCACATGGTCTGGATCGAATCGATCACGGCGAGGCCGGGGCGTTCGGCGTCAAGGGTGGTCAAGATGTCGCGCAGGTTCGTTTCAGCCGCGAGCAGCACGGGGGCGTCGGCAAGGCCGAGGCGGTGGGCGCGCATGCGGACCTGAGCGGTGGCTTCTTCACCCGAAACATACAAGCATTTCATGCCTTTACGGGCGAAGCTGGCGGTGGCCTGAAGGAGCAACGAGGATTTGCCGATGCCGGGATCGCCGCCCACAAGGATCGCGGAGGCGGGGACGAGACCGCCGCCGAGGACGCGGTCCAGTTCGTCGATGCCCGAGCCTGCGCGGGGCGGCAGGGGTTCATCGGTGGCGAGGTCCGACAGCGAGATGGTGCGGCCCTTGGCACCAAGCGCCTTGGGGCCGGTGGAGAGGGCGGATTCTTCGTGGATGGAGTTCCAGGCCCCGCAGGCATCGCAGCGGCCGGACCATTTGGTGTGGGTGGCACCGCAGGATTGGCAGACGAATTGGGGGGAGGATTTGGCCATGGGTCTTCATGGCGCGGAATGGGGGGCGGGGCAAGTGGGATGGGCAAGCGGGTAATCCTGCCGGATGGCGCGGCGAAAATTGCCGCATCCGGCGGGGATGTGGGTAAAGCCTTGGATTGCGGGCGTTTTTCACGTCTTCCCAGCGTCTTCCACACGTCTTCTTTACGTACGTACGTTCGGGATACTTTGAAGGGAAAACCCTGCGCCAGTTTTTCCTTTTTGGCGTGGCATGGCATGGCATGGCATGGCATGGCGTGGCGTGGAACAGGCGCGGGGGGCACCGTGAGGGCCGAAAAATTTTCGTACGAAAATTTTTCTATGCGGGGTCGGGTTTGCCGGAGTGGCGTTCGGTCAAAAAGCCGATGGCCATCGAGGCGAGAATGCAAGCGGTGAAGAGGTAGAGGCCCCAGGCGACCTCGACCGTGGCGTAGCCTATGCCTTTGACGATGACGATGTAGAGGGCGATCAGGAAAATGTCGGCCATGGCGAGTTTGCCCAAGATGTGGAGGGCGGGCAGCACCTTGGGGGACAGCAGGCCGAAGTGCAGGAGGGCGAGGCCGATGGTTTTGAGGTAGGGGGCGAAAAGGGCGAAGGCGGTGACGAGCAGGGCGAGGGGGATATCGGATTCCCAGAGGGACTGGAGGCCGGTCAGGACCGATATCTCCGAGAGGCCGAACATGGGGAGGAGGCCCGCGCGCAGGAGGGGGGCGAACCACGCGAGGGGGAAGAGGAGGAGGAGGGCGAGGTTGGCGAGTTTGAGGGGCATGGGCGCGTTGGGTGTCATGCGTTGATCCTACCGTCTTGGCTGGTCAAGCCCGGGGCGGAGGGGGATTGGTCAGCGGACACTTTCGATCGGCCCCGTTGCCCGCCCGTGGATGAACTGTTGCACGTAAGGGTCATCGGTCGCGTCCATTTCGCCAACCGGCCCGGTCCAGCGGATTACGCCGCCGTGCAGCATGGCCACGTTATCGGCAATGGCGCGGACGCTGCTCATATCATGTGTGATGGTCATCGCGGTCGCGCCCATTTCCGTCACGATTTCGCGGATCAGGTCGTTGATGACGCCGGCCATGATCGGGTCGAGGCCGGTGGTGGGTTCGTCGAAGAAGATGATCTCAGGCTCTGCCGCGATGGCGCGGGCGAGGCCCACGCGTTTCTGCATCCCGCCGGACAATTCGCCGGGATAAAGATCGGCCACCTGCGGGCCGAGGCCTACGCGGCGGAGTTTTTCGAGGGCGATGGCGCGGGCCTGATCCTTCGGCTTTTTCGCGGCACCACGCATCAGGCGGAAGGCGACGTTTTCCCAGACGCGTAAGGAGTCGAACAGCGCGCCACCCTGAAACAGCATACCGAAGCGGGCGAGGAAGGCATCGCGGTCGCCTTTGGTGACGTCCTGCCCGTCGAGTGTGATGGTGCCTGCGTCGGGGCGCACAAGGCCGAGGATGGATTTCAGCAGGACAGATTTGCCGGTGCCCGAGCCGCCGATGATGACCATGCTGGTGCCCGACGCGATGAACAGGTCGGCCCCTTGCAGAACCTTGTTGGACCCGAAAGCCTTATGAACGGCGGAAAGCTGGATCATGATCCGAACAGCACCGATGTGAGGATGAAGTTGGCGGCGAGGATCAGGATCGAGGCGGTGGCAACGGCGGTTTTGGTGGCCTGGCCCACGCCCATCGCGCCCCGGCCCGATTGCATGCCGTGATAGCAGCCGACAAGGGTGGCGATGAAGCCGAAGGCAGCCCCTTTGATGAGGGAGGAGACGATGTCGGGGGTTTCCAGAAAATCGACGGTGTTCTGGATATAGCTGGCGCGGTTGAAGCCCAACTGGCCAGTGGCGACCAGAAAGCCGCCCATGATGCCGATGGCGTCGCCGACGGCGGTGAGCAGGGGGACGGTCAGGAAACCGGCGAGAACGCGGGGGACGGTGAGGTATTTCAAGGGGTTGGTGGAGAGGGTGACAAGGGCGTCGATCTGCTCGGTGACCTTCATCGTGGCGATTTCGGCGGCGATGGAGGAGGTGACGCGGGCGGCGATCATCAGGCCGACAAGCACGGGGCCGAGTTCGCGGACCATGCCGATGGCGACGATCTGGGGGACGACAGCCTCGGCGCTAAAGCGCTGTCCGCCGGCGTAGATCTGCAGGGCGAGCGCGCCGCCGGTGAACAGGGCGGTCAGGCCGACGACGGGCAGGGAAAGCCAGCCGACCTGCAGAAGGGCGGTGAGGAACTCGCGCCAGTAAAAGGGCGGGCGGACGAGGTGGGAAAGGACGGCGGCGGCATAGAGGGCAAGGCGGCCGATGCCTGCAAGAAAGCCGAGGGTGACGCGCCCGATGGCGGCGAGGGGGAAGAGGACGGCCGTCACGCGGCACCGCCGATGTAGTGGCGGGCATAACGGGGGCCGAGGCTGGTGAGGATTTCATAGCCGATGGTGCCGGCAAGATCGGCAAGCTGATCGGCGGACTGATGGGGGCCGAGGATGTCGAGAGTTTCGGGTATTTCCGCGAGGTGGGTCACATCGACGGTGATGAGGTCCATGGAGACGCGGCCGACGATGGGGCAGGGCGTGTCCGCGTGCCAGAGGTTGGCGTTGTTCGAGAGGCGGCGGGAAAGGCCGTCGGCATAGCCTGCGGCAACAGTGGCGAGGGTGGTGTGGACGGTTGCGGTCCAGCTGTTGCCGTAGCCTGCGGTTTCGCCGGGGGTCAGGTTCCGGGTCTGGATGACGGGGAGGGAGAGGCGCAGGGCGGATTGACCGGTGTCAAAAGGCCGGGCGGCATAAAGGCCAATGCCGGGGCGGGTGAGATCGAAGTGATAGGCGGGGCCGAGGAGGATGCCGCCCGTGGCGGCGAAGGACCGGGGCACGGCGATGCCGTCGGTGAGGCGGTGGAATTCGGCAAGCTGGCGGGCGTTCATCGGGTGGTCGGGTTCATCGGCGCAGGCGAGGTGGCTGATGACAAGTTCGGGATCGGCGCGCAGGACGAGGGCGGCGACGGCGGCCCATTCGGCAGCCTCCAACCCCAGTCGGTTCATGCCGGTGTCCAGCTGGATGCCGAAAGGATGGTTGGGGAGTGTTTCGAGATGGCGGGTGATCTGGTCGATGGAATTGAGGATGGGGGTAAGGTCGGCATCGCGGATCATCTCGGTGTCGCCGGGCATGTGACCCGACAGGACATTGATCTGGGGGCCGGGGCCAAGGGCCTTGCGCAGGGCGAGGCCTTCTTCGGTGAGGGCGGTGAAAAAGCGGCGGGCCCCGGCCCGCGCGAGGGCGCGGGCGACGCGGGGCAGGCCAAGCCCGTAGGCATCGGCCTTGACGACGGCAGCGGTCTGGGTGTCGGGGGAGGACATTGCATCAAGCGCGCGCCAATTGGCGGCGATGGCATCAAGGTCGATGATCAGGGTTGCAGTGGCCATGCGGGTCTTTTGACAGGCGGGGGGGCAAGGTCAAGGGGAAAGCAGGCGTGGGTGCAAGGGCAGAGGGGGGGCATCGCAGCCCCCGCGATCTGGAGCGGATCAGCCTAACAGCGGGGATATTCGGGCCAAGATGAAAGTGAAGGGGATCAGAAGCCGACGTCGCCGCCCTGCTGCTGCCAGGGTTTGGCGAGGTTGGAGAAGCGGGTGAAGCGGCCTTCAAAGGCCAACTCGACGGTGCCGATGGGGCCGTGGCGTTGTTTGCCGATGATCACTTCGGCCTTGCCATGGACGTTTTCCATGATGGACTGCCACTGCGCCATCTTTTCGAGTTCGTGATCGCCGGGTTTTTCGCGTTCTTTGTAGTACTCTTCGCGGTAGACGAACATGACGACATCGGCATCCTGTTCGATGGAGCCGGATTCGCGCAGGTCGGACAGCTGCGGGCGTTTGTCATCGCGGGATTCGACGGCGCGCGACAGCTGCGACAGGGCGATGACGGGGATGTTGAGTTCCTTGGCGATGGCCTTGAGGCCTTGGGTGATTTCGGAGACTTCCTGGACGCGGTTTTCGCGTGAGGAGCCTTTGAGGAGTTGCAGGTAGTCCACGATCAGCACATCGAGGCCGTGGGTGCGTTTCAGGCGGCGGGCGCGGGCGGCGACCTGGCTGATGGGCAGGGCGGGGGTGTCGTCGATGTAGAGCGGGCAGGCCTCCAGCGCCTTGGCGGCCTCGACGAAGCGGCGGAATTCGCCTTCGGTCATGTCGCCGCGTCGGATCTGTTCGGAGGGGACTTCGGACGCCTCGGACAGGATCCGGGCGGCGAGTTGTTCGGCGCTCATCTCCAGACTGAAGAAGCCGACGACGCCGCCTTCAACTGCGCCTTCGCTGCCGTCGGGTTTGCGCCCGCGTTTGTAGGTTTTGGCGATGTTGAAGGCGATGTTGGTGGCAAGCGAGGTTTTGCCCATCGACGGGCGACCCGCGAGGATCAGAAGATCCGAAGGGTGCAGGCCGCCCAGTTTCTTGTCCATGTCAGCAAGGCCGGTGGAAATGCCCGCAAGGCCGCCGTCGCGCTGATAAGCGGCGTTGGCCATGTTCACGGCATCGGTGACGGCCTTGAGGAACGACTGGAAGCCGCGTTCGGAATGGCCCTGTTCGCCGAGTTTGTAGAGGCGCTGTTCCGCCTCGATGATCTGATCGCGGGGTTCGCTGTCCACCTCGACCTTCTGCGCCTGAGCGGCGATGTCACGGCCGAGGCCGATCAGTTCGCGGCGCACGGCGAGGTCGTAGATCATCTGGGCATAGTCGCGGGCGGCGAAGGCGGAGATGGCCGCACCCGCGAGACGGGCGAGATAGGCGGGGCCGCCGAGTTCTTTCAGCCCGGCGTCGTCTTCGAGAAAGGCCTTGAGGGTGACGGGCGAGGCGAGGGCATTCTTCTGAATGCGGGCGGCGGCGATTTCAAAAATGCGGGCGTGGACGGGATCGAAGAAGTGTTCGGCGCGCACGAGCGACGAGATTCGGTCATAGACATCATTGTTCGTCAGGATCGCGCCGAGCAGTTGTTGTTCAGCCTCGATGTTCTGGGGGAGGGAGTCGGAGTCGGGCGGGGATGCGGCGGGAATCATCGGCCGGAGCGCAGCAATTTCATTCATGTCGGTTCCCCTGAGTTGGACCTTGCTTACAGGCATCCGGGCGGTGGTGACAATGACCGCATAAAGCCGTGGACAAGTCTGTTGGCCTGCTGGTCGCCTAGATAAACCTGCCATTGCCGCCACAACAGGTTGTGGGTCGGTCGCGCATCACTATCACAATAAGCGATTCGTGTCCGGGTTATCCCGCGCTGTCCACAGGGCAGTTGCGGCGGAAAACTGTGGACGGTTCAGGCGGGTTTTCGCGCGTTCTGCCATTCGCGGGGGGAGGTCAGGAATGCCTCCACGTCGGCCAGGGTTGCGGCGTCGAAGGCGGCAGACGCACGGGCCTCGGCCAGGACGTCCCACCAGGTGCAGAGGTGATGCAGCGCCACGCCGTGATCGGCGAGTTTGGCGGGGGTTTCGGGAAAGATGCCGTAATAGAAAATCACCGCCGTGTGGGCGCAGGTGGCCCCGGTTTCGCGGATGGCGTCGACGAAGCTGAGTTTCGATCCGCCGTCGGTGGTGAGGTCTTCGACGAGCAGAACGCGGTCGCCATCGGCCATGACGCCTTCGATGCGGGCGTTGCGGCCGTAGCCTTTGGGTTTCTTGCGGACATAGGTCATCGGCAGGGCCATGCGTTCGGCGACGAGCGCGGCGAAGGGGATGCCTGCGGTTTCGCCGCCTGCGATGTTGTCGAACGCCTCGAACCCCGCATTGCGCATGACGGTCACGGTGAGAAAATCCATCAGGGTGGAGCGGATGCGGGGATAGGAGATGAGTTTGCGGCAGTCGATGTAGGTGGGGGAGGGCAGGCCCGAGGCGAGGGTGAAGGGGGTGGCGGCGTTGAAATGGACGGCCTTGATTTCCAGCAGCATCCGCGCAGTCAGGCGGGCGATGTCTTCGGCGGGGGGGAAGGAGGAGGGGATCATGGGCAGACCTTTCGCAGCGCCGGGAGAGGAAAATTTTCGGCGAAAATTTTTCGGTTATGAAGCGACGTGCCAGTGCACGGGGAAGCCGGGGTCGAAGACGGTCACGGGGCCAATATCAGTGGCGATTTTGGCAGGAAATTGTGCGGCGTCGCCTTTGGTCAGGGTGATGCGCTGTTCGTTCGGGGGCAGGCCATAGAAGCGGGCGCCGTGGAGGGAGGTGAATGCTTCGAGGTGGTTCAGGGCGCCTTCTTCGTCGAACACATGGGCGAGGAGGGGCATCGTGTTGGTGGCGGTAAAGCATCCGGCGCAACCGCAGGCGTGTTCCTTGAGGGCGTCGGTGTGGGGGGCGCTGTCGGTGCCGAGGAAAAACCGGGGATCACCCGAAGTGGCGGCGGTGCGCAGGGCAAGGCGGTGGGTTTCGCGCTTGGCGACAGGCAGGCAGTAATAATGCGGGCGGATGCCGCCTGCGAGGATGTGGTTGCGGTTGAGGATCAGGTGGTGCGTGGTGATCGTGGCGGCGAGGGTTTCGTCGCTGTCCTTGGTGTAATCGACGCCCTGGCGGGTGGTGATGTGTTCCATGATGACGCGCAGGCCGGGTAGGCGGCGGCGGAGGGGGTCGAGGATAGTGTCGATGAACACCGCCTCACGATCAAAGATGTCGACGGCGGGATCGGTGACTTCGCCGTGGACGCAAAGGGGCAGGCCGATGTCGACCATGCATTCAAGGACGGGGATGACGCGGTCGAAATCGGTGACGCCGGACTGCGAATTGGTGGTGGCCCCGGCGGGGTAGAGTTTGACGGCCTTGACGAGGCCCGAGGCATGGGCGGCGGCGACATCGGCGGGATCGGTGGCTTCGGTCAGGTAAAGGGTCATCAGGGGTTCGAAGGTCATGCCGTCGGGCAGCGCGGCAAGGATACGGTCGCGGTAGGCGGCGGCCTGTGCGGCGGTGACGACGGGGGGCACAAGGTTCGGCATGATGATGGCGCGGGCGAAATGGCGGGCGGATTCGGGCAGGACGGCGCGCAGCACGGCCCCATCGCGCAGATGCAGGTGCATGTCATCGGGGCGGCGGATGGTAAGGTGCTGCGTCATGGGGCACCGGGTAGCGTAACGGGCAGGATATTTCCAGCGGGGAATGCGGCGACAAGGGGCCGGGGTGGCTAAGTGCCGTCCCTTTCGCGTTCGAGTTCATCGAGGCGGCGTTTGAAGCGCAGGTCGTTCAGGGTTTCGGCGTCAAAGCGGCAGACGCGGATGGCACGGTCGAGGTGGCCGCGTTTGCGGTTGATGGCGATGAGATCCGAAAGATAGGGCCTGTGCCTGCGCCGCCCGCGCCAGAGTTGCGCAAAAAGGGGGGCGGTCAGGCGGTCTTCGCAGACTTCCTCGATGAGACGGGTCAAAAGGCCCATCGAGCCGAGGCCGAAATCGGTGCGTTCGCCGAGATGAGGGCAGAGGAGCCGTGTGACCTGCGGCCCCCGGAACAGGGTGGCATGCATCGTATCTTCGGGCTGGGTGGGATCGAACACAACAAACACCTGTTCGGCACCGTCGATCATATCGGGGGCAAAGCCATAGCGGGCGGTGAAGTCGAGGCGTCGGTGTTCGGTAAACCGGCGGTCCCAGCCTGCCTGATCGGGGCGAAGGGTGGCCACGGGTTGCAGGACCAGCACATTCGCGCCGGGGGCCGCGACTGAAAAGGCGGCGGCGGCATAGCCTCCGTCGCTGGCCCCGTAGAAGGTGACGCGTTCAAAGCGTTCGAGAAATTCATTGTCGATCAGGCGGTCGAAGTAGTCGTAGACGGCCGGGTCGCGCCACCAGGTGGGCCCGTCGGCAATGATGCACAGATGCGACCAGCCCTTGCCTTGGGCCACGCGAAAGCCGAGGGGCAGTTGCGTCGGATGGCCGGAACGGATGTCATCGAGGCCTTCAAAGCTGATCAGCAGGGTGGGGCCGCGTTCGGAAAAGACGGCCCAGTGGTGATCGCCCAACGCCTCGATCAGGCCGGTGTCAGCCAGCATCGCGGCAAAGCCGTCCAGCCAATTCTGCGTGTTGCCGGACGGAAAACCGTCGTCATTTGTATCACCGTCGGAAGGGCCAGTCGTCATTAAAAGATACACCAGATTACAAACCACGATGCGATAAGCGCATCATTTTACACGGTATTTGTATCAAAAAGGCGTGGCCTTGATAAGCGCAGACGGCGGCAGTCCTGTGGCAATCCGGATTATTATCGGAACAATCTGGGCGTACTGTTTCCGATGGGCGGCAGATCAATACTCTGTGGTTGTTTTGGGCAGTTGTCCGTAACGCCAGACGGTCTGCGCCTCGTCCGGGGTGAGCGCCCGGCTGGGCGGTGTCATGCGCAGGCAACCAAAGAGGGTGCGCCATGCCTCGTGCTGCATCAGGCTGACAAACCGGCGGTGCCGCCAGTCGACTGCGGCCCGGTGCAGGGTGGAGAGAAGGGGGTCGAGCATCAGTTCGGCTTGAAGCGACTGACGCCGGGGGGCAAGGCGCAGGATGGTGCGATCTTCGATATCGGAGAAGTTCCGTTCGACCCAGTAGCCCAGATCAAAGGCCGATGCGTCGCGGTTGGCGCGGCCCCTGTCGGCCTTGACAAGGTAGCTTTGCATCGCGCCAAGCGGGTAGTGGTTCAGTTGCACAAGGGCGTAAGGGTCGGACCCGATAGGGGTGAACATGCGCGCGGTGTGAAAGGAGGGGGGGAGGCGGCGGCCCGAGCCGTCGAACCAGCGGGCGGCGTCGATACGGGTGGGGTCGGGGGCGCGGGGGCGGTGGACGCCGAGTTTGCGGTAGGTGCCGTCGCGGCGGAAAAGGGTCTTGAACATCTGGGCGCGCCAGGGCCAGGCAAGATCGCGGGGGGCGGCATGGGTGAAGGTTTCGGTGACGGGCGCATCGGTGTAGTCAACGATGCCCGCATTGCCGAACATGCGCCAGGTGAGGGGAATGGCGGTGGCGTCGGGCAGGGCGGACAGGAGGGCGGGGATGGTGCCGTCGCCGACCTGGACGTTCACGAATTCGTCGATGTCGCAGACCAGCACCCAATCGGCGGCCTGCACCAGCGGGTGGTGATCGGCGCGTTTCAGGGCCTGCCACTGGGGGCCTTTGGGATGGGGGGCGGGATTGGGGACATGGGTCAGCCAGCCGATGGCGGCCAGACGGTCGAGCATCGTGTCGGTGCCATCGGTGCAATCGTTGGAAAACACCAGAATATCGGTGAAACCGCAGGCGCGCGCGTGGGCGAGCCATTCAATCAGGAAGGCCCCTTCGTTGCGCACGGTCAGGACGGCGAGGATGCGGGCCGGGGGGGGGGTCATGCGGGGGTGCCGCCGGGGGCGGCG
>JANMDH010000001.1:0-2768 GCA_031376195.1 Gemmobacter sp.
AGGCCAAAGGCTGTTCCGACGCCATGATGTTCGACTACCGCGGATACGTTGCCGAAGCCACCGGTGCCAACATCTTCTTCGTGAAAGACGGCGAAGTGCATACCCCGAAAGCGGATTGCTTCCTGAACGGCCTGACCCGCCAGACGGTGATCGGCATGCTCCGCGACATGCAGATCAAAGTCCATGAACGCCACATCGAGGCGCATGAGCTTGAGGGGTTTGAACAGTGCTGGCTCACCGGCACCGCCGCCGAAGTGACCCCTGTGGGTCAGATCGGCGACTATAACTTTGCCGTCGGCGATCTGACAAAACAGGTCGCGATGGACTATGAAAAGCTGGTCCGGGCATAAAGTCTCCGGCAGATGCCGGGGCATGGGGTGCGCTTGTTTGCGCACCCCATTTCTTCAGACCCACCGCCCTCGATCTATCCGCGCATATTCCATCACCCGGCGGTCGCTCGGCTGAACCGTGCCTTTGCGCCACAGCACCTTCCAGACCTCTACCCGATCCTGCCGGGCGATCCGCCTGAACTGGCGCAGTCCATCTTTGAGTGAGGGGGTTTCGTGATCGGCAAGATGTCGGGTCATGGCTGAGCCTCCCTTTGATCCTGCGTTCTACAATACCAGAGCGGGGTGCCCTTCGCCAATCGCCGATCTACCCCCCGGCCAGTTCTGGCCTAGTGCTGGGGCCTCGGGCACAACGGCAGCGATATACCGCATCGCCGCCTTCGGCTGCTGAGCGCACGTTGTCTTTCCAGCGCGACAAAAAAGGCCAACGGGCTAATTCTTATTGCCCGTACCAGCAAACAGCCAACAAGTAACAGGCGTCGTTGCGGGATTGACAAGTACGCTCAGCATCTTGTGGTTATGCGCGCCCAATTGGGCAGGAATGGGGTGCCGACGCGGCCATACCCGTACAAATTGCCGACAACCCCGTGACTTAATTCCGGCTTTGCCATGACAAAGGGCGGACCTTGCGGCCCGCCCTTTGCTTAACACACTCACTCGTTACGCACTCAACACACCCACTCGTTAAACAATCGTTGGCTCAGGCAATCGTGGTTGCAACCGGCAACCCTGCCTTCAGCGCATTCGAATACGGGCAGATGAAGTGGCCGGCCTCGATCAGACGCGCCGCTGCCGCCGCATCCACACCTGGCAGGTTCACTTTCAGGGCCACCGTCAGACCAAACCCACCTTCCGGGCGCACGCCTATCCCGACGCTCGATTCAACCGTTGCATCCGCAGGAACCGCAGGCAGGCTTTTGTCCTGGCTGGCCGCATGGCGCATCGCCCCCAGGTAACAGGCCGCGTATCCAACCGCGAACAGCTGTTCGGGATTGTTGCCATTGCCGCTGCCACCCAATTCCTTCGGCGGCGCAAGCGTCACGGCAAGCGCACCATCCAGCGTTGCGGACTTTCCGTCACGCCCGCCGCCCGATGCTAACGCATGGGCCGTATACAAAGCATGTGCCATCTGCGGTCTCCAATTTATATCGTATTCGATTTGATCGTTAGCGATATAGAATCACAGGACTCACCTGTCAATCCCTTGCGATCTTGTCGCGCACGATTTATAAAAAAACGAAAGAGGTAAACATGACACCAAACGGACTGCCACTCGACGACCATCTGTGCTTTGCCCTTTATGGGGCACATCAGGCCATGGGTGCTGTCTACAAACCGCTGCTGGAGCCTTTGGGCATCACCTATCCGCAATACCTTGTTCTGCTTGCCCTTTGGCAACAGGATGATCAGACCGTCGGTCATCTGGGGGCCCAGATCGGCCTTGCGTCAAACACCCTGACCCCGCTTCTCAAACGGATGGAAGCAGCAGGTCACCTGACCCGCACCCGCAGCAGTGCCGACGAACGTCAGGTCCGTCTTGTGCTGACGGAACCGGGCCGCGCGATGCAGACCCGTGCCCAGCATCTGGCAGGCTGTATCCTCGCCGCCACTGGTCTTGACGCGCATGAGGTAACTGAACTTCAGCAACGCATCCGCGATCTGCGCGACAGGCTGGCTCAGTCCGCCGCCAGCTGACCCAGCGCCCAGCGCGCCGCATCAGCCACCGCCGTGTCCGCATCTTCTGTCAGACGCACGGCCACAGTTGCAAGGTCCGGTTCGCCGGAATTCCCGATCGCATACAGCACATTGCGCACGAACCTGTCCCGCCCGATCCGCTTGATCGGGCTGCCAGCAAACCGCGCCCGGAACCCAGCATGATCCAGCCCCGCCAGTTCCGCCAACTGCGGTGCCCCCACGCGAGGCTGATACCCGATTTCCGTCGCCGCCTGCGCGAACTTGTTCCACGGGCACACCGCCAAGCAATCGTCGCACCCGTAAATCCGGTTGCCCATCAGCGCCCGCAAATCGGCGTCCACCGGCCCCCGGTGTTCAATCGTCAGATAGGAAATGCAGCGCCGCGCGTCCAACTGATAGGGCGCCGGAAACGCCGCTGTCGGGCAGATGTCCAGACAGGCCCGGCACGACCCGCAATGATCCACCTCCGCCGCATCCTTCGGCAAATCCAGCGTCGTGAAAATCGCCCCCAGAAAAAACCAACTGCCCAGATCCCGCCCCACCAGGTTCGTATGCTTCCCCTGCCACCCCAGTCCCGCCGCCTGCGCCAGCGGCTTTTCCATCACCGGGGCCGTATCCACAAACACCTTGATCTCTGCCCCCGACACCCTCGCCAGCCATCCCCCCAGCCGTTTCAAGCGTCGCTTCACCAGATCGTGGTAATCCTTGCCCTGCGCATAAACACTG
>JANMDH010000078.1:0-3445 GCA_031376195.1 Gemmobacter sp.
TTCTTTGGTGGCATTTTTCGCGGGCTGGGCACTTCGCTACATACTTACCGGCAGAAAGGGCATCTGAATGACCATCATCATCCGCAACGGCACCGTTGTCACAGCCGACCTCACCTACACGGCCGATGTCCAGATCGACGCTGGCATCATCACCGCCATCGGACCGAACCTGAAGGGCGGCACGGAACTCGATGCCACCGGTTGCTACATCATGCCCGGCGGGATCGACCCACATACGCATCTGGAGATGCCCTTCATGGGCACCTATTCCGCCGATGATTTCGAATCCGGCACCCGGGCGGCGCTGTCGGGGGGCACGACGATGGTCGTCGATTTCATCTTGCCGGGGCAGGGGCAGGGGCTGATGGATGCGGCCAAGGCCTGGCACAACAAATCGACGCGGGCGAATTGCGATTACAGCTATCACATGGCCGTCACCTGGTGGGGGCAACAGGTGTTCGACGACATGGCGGATAGCGTGAAGGCGGGGATCACCAGTTTCAAGCATTTCATGGCCTACAAGGGCGCCTTGATGGTCAATGACGACGAGATGTTCGCGTCGTTCCGCCGGGTCGGTGATCTGGGGGGCGTGGCGCTGGTGCATGCGGAAAACGGCGATGTGGTGGCGGAACTGACGGCGAAGCTGCTGGCGGAGGGCAACACCGGGCCTGAGGCGCATGCCTATTCGCGGCCCCCGCAGGTTGAAGGCGAGGCGACGAACCGGGCGATCATGATCGCCGATATGGCGGGGGTGCCGCTGTATGTGGTGCATACGTCCTGTGAGGATGCGCATGAGGCGATCCGGCGGGCGAGGGCTGCGGGCAAGCGGGTCTGGGGCGAGCCCCTGATCCAGCATCTGACGCTGGACGAGAGCGAATATTTCAACGCGGACTGGGACCATGCCGCGCGGCGCGTGATGTCACCGCCGTTCCGCAACAAGCTGCATCAGGACAGCCTTTGGGCGGGGCTGCAATCAGGGTCGTTGTCTTGCGTGGCGACGGATCACTGCGCCTTCACCACCGCGCAGAAGCGGTTCGGTGTGGGGAATTTCTCGAAGATCCCGAACGGGACGGGGGGGTTGGAGGACCGGCTGCCGATGCTGTGGACGCATGGGGTGGAAACCGGGCGGCTGACGATGAACGAATTTGTGGCGGTGACGTCTACGAACATTGCGAAGATCCTGAATATGTACCCGAAAAAGGGGGCGGTGCTGGTGGGGGCAGATGCGGATCTGGTGGTGCTTGACCCTGCGAAGTCGAAGGTGATCACGGCGGCGAAACAGCAATCGGCGATTGATTACAATGTGTTCGAGGGGAAAAAGGTAAGCGGTTTGCCAAGGTTCACCCTGACGCGGGGGCAGGTGGCGGTGCATGATGGGGAAATGCGGAACGAGATCGGCCACGGGCAATTCGTGGGGCGCGAGGCGCGGCCGGCGGTGAACCGGGCGCTGTCGGCATGGAAAGACCTGACCGCGCCAAGGCCGGTGATCCGGACGGGTGTGCCTGTGACGGGGGTCTGAGGTGTTACCCCGCCACCAACCCTTCCAGTTCCGGCAGCAGCACCACGCTTTCCTGTTCGTGCGGGTCAGTGCGGGAAATCACCGCCTTGGCCGGGCCGGGGCCGGGGTTGAAGGGCAGATGCGGCATATCGGCGGGAATGTACAGAAGGTCGCCTGCCGCCACCTCCATCCGGTGTTCCAGCGCCTCGCCCCAGTACATCACGGTCACGCCTTCGAGCATGTAGATCGCGGTTTCATGGGTGCTGTGTTTATGCGCCTTGGCGCGGCCCCCCGGCGGGATGGTCAGAAGATGCATGCAGATCGCTTGTGCGCCGGTGGACTCGAAGGATATGCCTTCAAGATAATCAAAGCCCTGTTTGCCGGAAAAGGTTTCGGCGGGGCGACGTTTCTGACAGATTTTCATGATGAAAACTCCTTTTTGAATGGGATGAAGATGCCAGATGATAAGGGTGCCGGGCAACCGGCCACACGCAGATTTGAGCGGTGGCGTGGGCGTATCGGGGGTCGTGGATCGCAGATGGGTGCAGCATTTTGAAAGACACGACCAACCTTAACGCCCCGGTAATCGAGGCGCGGGATCTTAATCTGGTGTTCCAGACTGGGGATGGGCCTGTTCACGCGCTGAAGGATGTGAACCTGAGCGTTCACAAGGGGGAGTTCGTTAGTTTCATCGGGCCGTCGGGATGCGGGAAAACGACGTTCCTGCGGGCGATTGCAGCGTTGGAGACGCCCACAGGGGGGACGCTGACGGTCAACGGGATGAGCCCCGATGCGGCGCGGCAGGCGCGGGCCTATGGGTATGTGTTTCAGGCGGCAGGATTGTATCCGTGGCGAACCATCAGTGGGAACATCCGCCTGCCGTTGGAGATCATGGGCTTTTCCAAGGCCGATCAGGATGCACGGGTGGAACGGGTGCTGGATCTGGTGGAACTGACGGGGTTCGGGGCCAAATTTCCGTGGCAGTTGTCGGGCGGGATGCAGCAGCGGGCAAGCATCGCGCGGGCGCTGGCGTTTGATGCGGATATTCTGCTGATGGATGAGCCATTCGGGGCCTTGGATGAAATCGTGCGGGATCGGTTGAACGAGGAAGTGCTGAAATTGTGGGCGCGGACGGGCAAGACAATCGGGTTTGTGACGCATTCCATCCCGGAGGCGGTGTATCTGAGTACGAAAATTGTGGTGATGAGCCCGAGGCCCGGGCGGATCACGGATGTGATTGACAGCCCGCTGCCAAGGGAGAGGCCCTTGGAAATCCGGGATTCAAAAGAATTTATCGATATCGCGCACCGGGTGCGGGAAGGTCTGCGGGCAGGGCATGGCGATGACGTATGAGCGTATGTTCTGGTGGGATGGCAGGGGGGGTGTCTGCCCCCCTCTGCGGCAAGCGCCGCATTCACCCCCCGAGGATATTTGGGCAAATGAGAATTGCACTAAGTGGATGGGTCGAGGGCGATTGCCGCTCGCGATTGTATTGATCGGCACGGAGCAGGCCGCATCCGCGCAAGACGAGCTTACTCGGCGGAAGCCACGGGTGAGGATGTGATGGGGGCTGTGATCCGAAGGGCTGGGGTCGAGGATTTGGCAGCCTGTGCGGCGATCATCAACGAGGTGATTGACGAGACGGATTGGCTGCCGCGGCTGCAGTCGCCCAAGGATATTGCGGGCATGTTCGTACCGGGGATTCTGGAGATCAGGACTATGCTGGTCGCGGAAGTTGGGGGCGACGTGGTGGGCTATCTGTCGGCAACGCCCGAGGGGAAAGTTCCGGGATTTTACCTGACCCGGCATGCGCGGGGACGGTGGATTGGCAAGGCACTGCTGGGGGAGGCCAAGGCCGCGTTTCCGGCAGGTCTGCAACTGCCGGTGTTTGAGCCCAACGCCGGGGCGCGGCGGTTTTACGCGCGGGAGGGGTTCGTGGAATTGCCG
>JANMDH010000091.1:0-3066 GCA_031376195.1 Gemmobacter sp.
GGCGATCTTTGCGGTTGCAGCACCTTCACCCATCGCAGCCTTGGCCCACTGACCAATCAGCAGACCGGCCTGGAAGTTGTCGGTTGCAAAGGTCGCGTCGGCCGCATCAATCGGGTCAAGCGGGGTATCAAGTGCGATGACCAGCACGCCGGCAGCGCGCGCTGCAGCGACGGAATCAACGATGGCCTTGGTGTCGGACGCTGCAATCAGAATGCCTTTCGCGCCGTCGGCCACACAAGCCTCGATCGCGGCAACCTGGCTTTCGTGGTCGCCGTCCACTTTGCCGGCATAGGATTTCAGGGCGACGCCAAGTTCCGCGGCCTTTGCTTCGGCACCTTCTTTCATCTTGACGAAGAAGGGGTTCGTATCGGTCTTGGTGATCAGGCAGGCGGCAACATCCTGTGCCATGGCCGACCCTGTCATCAGGGCCAGCGCGGCAGCACTGATCAACGCTTTCGTTTTGAATGTCATAGGTTTTCCTCCCAGGGAATATCAGCGGGCTTTCGCCCTTTCCGCGCAGCACCAAGCCTGAGGCCCGCCACTGCAACGCCTGTAAAAAACCCGATTCGGGTCTTGCGGTCAAGTTAAATAAATCACTCTGATTTATTATTGACAGCTTGGCCGTTCCTGCGCAGTGTTTGGAGGATGGCAGGATTCGATATTCTGCCCAAGAAATGGCACACATGTATGTTGATCGGACTTCCGCCCCTTTTGGGACCAGACCTGTTGTTCACGCTGCGCGCGATGGGGCATGGGGATGAAATTGCGCTAGTTGACGGGAATTATCCCGCGCAGGACCATGCGCGCCGGCTGATCCGGGCGGATGGGCATGGGGTGCTGGCGATGCTGGAAGCGGTGCTGACGGTGCTGCCTTTGGACCGGGCCACGCCGTATGCGATTTTCCGGGCCAGCCGGGATGGCGATCCTGCACTGCGCGCGCCGATCCATGATGAGATCGAGGCGCTGTGCGCGCGACTAAGACCGGAGCACGGGGTTGCGGCCCTGGGGGGGGCGGATCTGTACCCGCGCATCCGGGCGGCGCATACGATTGTGGCGACGTCGGAGCGGGCGCTGTTCGGGAATGTGATCCTGCGCAAAGGTGTGATCGGTGCAGAAGGATAGTGGGGTGCCCATGAGCAGATCCACAGAAGAGGTCTTGGCGGATCGGGCCCCGGCGGATGATCCGTCGCTGCGGGGATCGAACCAATCGGGGATGCGGGCGCATAACGAACGGCTGGTTCTGTCATTGGTGCGCCAGCAGGGGGCGCTGGCGAAATCCGACATTGCGCGGATCAGCGGGCTGTCGGCGCAGACGGTATCGGTGATCATGCGCAGTCTGGAACAGGATGGGCTGCTGGTGCGGGGGGAACCACTGCGGGGGCGGATCGGGCAACCATCGGTGCCGATGTCGCTGAATGCGGCGGGGGCCTATTTTCTGGGGCTGAAGATCGGGCGCAGGTCTGCCGACCTGACGCTGATCGATTTTCTGGGAAAGGTGCAGGCGACGCGGCGGCAGATCTACCGCTATCCCACGCCCGATGCGGTGATGAGCTTTGTGGCAACCGCCCTGCCGTCGCTGCTGGAGACCCTGCCGGTTGCGGCCCGGGGGCGGGTCGGGGGGATGGGAGTGGCGATGCCGTTCCAGCTTTGGTCATGGGTGGGTTATATCGGTGCGCCACAGGGGGAAATGGATAGCTGGCGGACCCGGGACATTCAGGCGGAAATTGCGGCGATTGCGCAGATGCCGGTGACGATCCAGAACGACGCGACAGCGGCCTGCGGGGCGGAACTGGTGTTCGGCACAGGCGAGCGGCCGAAGGATTTCCTGTATTTCTATTTCGGATATTTCATCGGGGGCGGTCTGGTTTTGAACGGACAGTTGTTCACGGGGCGGACTGGCAATGCGGCGGGGGTTGGCCCGATGCCGGTGCCGGGGCGCGACGGGCGGATGCAGCGCCTGATGACGATGGCGTCGATGTACACGCTATCGGACGCGATGGAAGCGGCGGGGGAGCCGTCGGATGCCCTGTGGGCGCGGCCGGAACAGTGGGACATTCCGCCGGACATTCTGGACGACTGGATGACGGTGGCAGCCCTTGGTCTGGCCAGCGCGACCTTGTCGGCGGCCACGCTGATCGAGCTGGATACGGTGATCATCGACGGCTGGATGCCCGCAAAAATCAGGGCGCAGATTGTGGCCCGCACGGCCGAGGCGCTGCACAAACTTGATCTGGCGGGGGTCAGCGCGCCGGTGATCCGCGAAGGCACGGTGGGGCCAGAGGCGCGGGCGCTGGGGGCGGCGGCGATCCCGTTGTCACAGCGATACATGCTTGATCCGGGGGCGGTTCTGAAAGACGGTTGAGGGGAATGGCCTGCAAGGCACATTCTAAGCCCTTGATCCGACCCCGGCTTTGCCCATATCGAGGGGATAACCCGTATATGAAGCGGGGCTTACGCCAGAACGGAATGCGCCGCCGATGACGCTTGCCCTGATCGCCGCGCTGCCTTTTCTGGGGGCCCTGTTTCCCGGCCTGATGATCCGGGCGGGGCGCAATGTCTGTGCGGTTGTCACCGGGGCGTTTACTGGGCTTGCCCTGATCCTTGTGGGCCTGCAGGCACCCGCCGTTTTGCGGGGCGAGGTGGTGCAGGCGCGGATCGAGTGGCTGCCTGCCATCGGATTGAACGCGAATTTCATGCTGGACGGATTGGGTCTGCTGTTCGCGGGGCTGATCCTGGGGATCGGGCTGCTGATCATTCTGTATGCGCGGTTCTACCTGTCCAACGCGGACCCGATGGGCACGTTCTATACGTATCTGATGCTGTTTCAGGGGGCGATGCTGGGGATTGTGTTGTCGGACAACATTCTGCTTTTGTTGATCTTCTGGGAACTGACGAGCCTGTCGTCGTTTCTGCTGATCGGGTATTGGAAGCACCTGCCCGAAGGTCGTCAGGGGGCGCGGATGGCTTTGGCGGTCACCGGGTCGGGGGGCCTTGCGATGATCGCGGGGATGCTGATCCTGGGGCAGATTGCGGGAAGTTATGACCTGTCGGTGATGCTGACGCAGC
>JANMDH010000263.1:0-10133 GCA_031376195.1 Gemmobacter sp.
ACGACATAAAGGATCAAGATGGTCATCGGTCACTCCTGTATTTTGGAATGACCTAGAGTGACACCCGCCAAAGGCGAGACGTTTATCCGCACGACGGTCCAAGACGCCCGCCAACAAGGAACCATCTCTGCGGAAAGGCGTGCGCGAAAGGCCCGTAGGTTGGGGCGTGCCCCGACTCCCCCGCGCCCCCAAAAATGCTTCAAACGTACGCACGTAAAGAAGACGTCGGGAAGACGCTTGGAAGACGTGACTTTCCGAACAATTCCCGCCACTTACCCGGCCCCGCGTTGCACCGTCGCCCGCCCCGACGAACGCTACCCCCAAACCCCCTCGAACTCCCGCCACTCCCCCTTGCTCATCCCGCTAGTCTCCTGGGTCACCACCTCGCCCGCCAGCCGCCGCTTCACCACCGCGACCGCCTTCCCCGACAGGTTCATCCCCCCCATCCGGTAATCCTCGAACGCCGCAAATGCCAGGGGCACCCAGTCGCGGACACAGGCCGCGATCAGATCGGCATAGACCCGGATTTCGTATTGCGCATGCGCATCCGCGCGCAGGCGCAGAAAGTGGAACAGGTTGTGCAGATCAACTTTCCAGTACCACTGGGTATAGATGTTCATGGGCAGGTTCATCCGGGCCAGTTCACGGGCCAGCCCCTGCTGGCCATCAGTCGACAGCATCGCCTCATAGTGGTCATAGCTGCGGTCCGCATCGGATTTCAGCATCTCCAGAACCCGCGCCGCCTCCGCCCCTTCCAGAACCGCGCCCCGCCCCTGATTGTTCACCGTGCTCTGCGCGGCCAGCTGATCCGCGGCGGGGATGTAGAATTCACGGTCCAGAATGGAATAACGGGCGGAGTATTCGTTGACGTTCGCCGTCCGGTGCCGGATCCACTGGCGGGCCACAAAGACGGGAAGTTTGACATGCAGCTTGACCTCGCACATCTCGAACGGGGTCGAATGCCAATGCCGCATCAGATACCGGATCAGGCCCTCATCGTTCTGCACATGCCGCGTGCCCGCACCGTATGACACCCGGGCGGCCTGCACGATGGCCCCATCATCGCCCATATAGTCGATGACGCGGACAAAGCCGTGATCAAGCACCGGCTGCGCCTTGTACAGATGCGCCTCCATCCCGTCGGACACAGCCCGCAAGGTGGCGCGCGGGGCGGCGCGCGCGGCCTCGATTTCGGCGATCTGATCAGGGGTCAGGGGCATCGGGGCAAAGCCTTTCCAAGGCAGGATGAGTCGCGGTTCACTATAAAGTGTAGGCACACCGACGCATACCGCTATATGCAGGCGCTGAACATTTCCGGGCGGTCAAATAATTTCGCCCAGACCTGCCCCCTGCGCTTTTCGTGCAGGCGTGCTAAACTAACCGGAAAAGGGAGGATGATGATGACACTTCGCTATCTGCACACGATGGTCCGGGTCAAAGACCTTGACGCGTCAATCGCGTTTTACCGCCTGTTGGGGCTGGAGGAGACGCGCCGCATGGACAATGACGGCGGGCGCTTCACGCTGGTGTTCATGGCTGCACCGGGACAACCCGAATGCCCGGTGGAATTGACCTATAACTGGGATGGCGATGACGGGCTGCCATCGGATGCGCGGCATTTCGGGCATCTGGCCTATGCCGTTGATGATATCTACGCCACCTGCGCGCATCTGCAGGCGAACGGCGTGGTGATCAACCGCCCCCCCCGCGACGGGCGGATGGCCTTTGTGCGCAGCCCGGATAATATCTCGGTGGAACTGCTGCAGGCGGGCGACGCGCTGGTCCCTGTGGAACCGTGGAAAAGCATGGCGTCGGTGGGGCATTGGTAAAGGGTGGCCGTCCAAAGGGGGATCGACCCCCTTTGGACGGCGCTGCCGCGGAAGATGTTCCAGGGACGGAAGGGGGGCTGTCTGCCCCCCGCCGCTGATGCGGCCCCCCCGAGGATATTTGGGCCAATGTGAATGCGAAGGGGCGTCAGGTCAGGGACCAGCGGCTGACTGTATCGGGGCCTGAGGCGCGGGTTTCACGCAAGGTCAGGCGTGGGGCCTGGTCGAGTTCGCCAATCATCAGGGGGCCAAGGGCAGGTATGCCTTCCGCCCCGATGAACCGTCCAGCGGTGAACTGAACGATGTCATCCACGAGACCGGCACGGATCAGGGCGGCGGCAAGTCCGGCCCCCCCTTCGCACAGAATGCGCGTCAGGCCACGGGTGGCAAGCTGGCGCAGAGCGCAGGTCAAGTCGAGATGATGTTGGACCGTGGCGCAGGGTATCAGAGTTGCACCCGTGTCCCTCCAGGCCTTGATACGATGCCCGGGGGCCGCATCGCCGTGACAAATCCAGACCGGAACATCCCGGGCGGTGCGCCCCAGACGGCTGACCGGAGAATGGACCAGGTGGGTGTCGATCAGAATGCGCAGGGGCTGATGCCCTGCCCCCACATCCCGCGCCGTCAGGTCGGGATCATCGGCCATCGCAGTGCCCGATCCGACCATCACCGCGTCATGGCGCATCCGCATCGCGTGCACGGCACGGCGGGCGTCGGGCCCGGTGATCCAGCGGCTTTCGCCACTCGCCGTTGCGATGCGCCCGTCGAGCGAGGTGGCGAGTTTCAGGGTAACAAAGGGCAGCCCTTGCAGGGTGCGTTTCAGGAACCCCGCGTTCAGATCGCGCGCCTCGGCCGCGCAAACCCCTTCGGTTACCGCAATCCCTGCAGCACGCAGCATCGCGTGGCCCTTGCCTGACACACGCGGATCAGGGTCGGTCAAGGCGGTGACAACCCGTGCGACCCCGGCCGCCACCAACCCATCCGCGCAGGGCGGTGTCTGCCCGTGATGGGCGCACGGCTCCAGCGTGACATAGGCGGTTGCCCCGCGCGCCGCCGCCCCGGCCTGATCCAGCGCGCGACGTTCCGCATGCGGCCGCCCCCCCGGCTGGGT
Source organism: Gemmobacter sp. (assembly GCA_031376195.1). Taxonomy (GTDB): domain Bacteria; phylum Pseudomonadota; class Alphaproteobacteria; order Rhodobacterales; family Rhodobacteraceae; genus JANPIX01. The sequence continues at coordinate 2,938 of JANMDH010000263.1, forward strand.
CCAGCCCCGGCCCACCACCCGCGCCCCTTGCAGGATCACGCAGCCCACCGCCGGGTTCGGCCATGTCCGCCCCAGCCCCCGCACCGCCAGCGCAAGGGCATGCCGCATGTGGTCCGTATCGCTCACTCTTCCTGCGGGCCGGTGGGCCGCAATTCCGAAACGAACTTGTCAAAGTCATCCGCCGCCTGGAAGTTCTTGTAAACGCTGGCAAACCGCACATAGGCCACGGTGTCGATCCGCGCCAGACTTTCCATCACGATGTCGCCGATTGTCCGGCTCGGGATGTCAGTTTCGCCCAAGGATTCAAGCCGCCGCACGATCCCCGAAATCATCTGGTCGATCCGGTCGGGATCAATCGGGCGCTTCTGCATGGAAATGCGGATGGCGCGTTCCAGCTTGTCCCGGTCAAAGTCTTCGCGCTTGCCCGATGATTTGATCACCACCAGATCGCGCAATTGGACGCGTTCATAGGTCGTGAAACGCCCGCCGCAAGCCGGACAAAAGCGTCGGCGTCGGATCGACACGTGATCCTCCGCCGGGCGGCTGTCTTTCACTTGCGTGTCGATATTGCCGCAGAATGGGCAGCGCATGACCGTCCCCTTGTTCCCTGTAACCTGCCTCAAACCCGGGTGTTGGCCCCCGTTTTGTCAACAGACTATAGGGGGGATGCGCAGGGTTCGCCTAGTGTGAAACGTGGCACACTGCATCTGGGGGTGCAACTGTGGCGGCGCGGACTCAGGCTTGTTGGTTTCTCAGGCGTCCCGCTTTGCGATCCAGTCGTGGTCGGGGTGGTTTTCAAACCGCCATGCCCGGCGCGGCCCGGCCATCACATTCAGGTAATACATGTCATATCCGTACGGCGCGCCGCAGGGGTGATGCCCTTTGGGCACCAGCACCACATCGTGGTTCGCCACGGCCATGGTTTCATCCAGACTGCCGTCTTCCGTCCAGACGCGCTGAATGCCGAAGCCCTGGGGCGGGTTCAGGCGGTGGTAATAGGTTTCCTCCAGATAGGTCATCCTTGGGAAATCATCCTCATCATGCCGGTGCGGCGGATAGCTTGACCAATGGCCAGCAGGGGTGAACACTTCGGTCACCAGCAGCCGCCCTGCCACATCACGGTTTTCCATCGCGATGTTATTGATATGGCGCGTGTTCGTGCCCTTGCCGCGCGGGGTCAGGGCGATTCCCTCCGGCCCGATCTGCGCCGCCTCATGCCCCGTGCCCGCCCCGGGTGCCGAACACACGGCAACAGTGCAGGGCGTCGTTGCCACCGCCTGCCAGTCGCTGCCTTCCGGAAGATACAGGCAATGCGGCGGGGTTTTCTCGAACACATCCATACGGTCGCCCAGTTCACCCCAGTCCCGACCAGCCGCCGTGACCTTGGCACGTCCTTCGACCAGCACAAGGATCACCTCCCGGTCTCCCGTTGCCTCTGCCACGGCCTCCCCGGCCTGCAACCGGTAAAGGGTAAATCCCACATATCCCCAACCCGCGCCTTCCGGCGTGATGTCGTGGACTTTGCCCCACGTTCCGACAGGCTTGCGCAGCAGATCACTCATCCTTCGCCCTTTCGCATTGGCACAAATATCGTCGGGGGTCGTCCATTGGTGCGCCATCGGTTCAAGCCCAATGGACGACGGGGGGCAGACAGCCCCCCGGCCTGCCTCACAATCCCGCCGCAGCCGTCATCGCCTTCAGCGACTTCAGCCCCAGCGTCTGATACGCCAACGGGTTTCGGACAGCCGGGTCCTGCTCCGCCTCAATCACCAGCCAGCCTGCATAACCATGCGCCGCCGCCGTCCGCAGCACCGGCAGAAAATCCACCCCGCCTTCGGTATCCCCCGGCACCGTGAACACCCCCCGGCGTACGCCTTCCAGGAAACTCCAGCCTTCCGCCACCAACTGATTCCGCACGCCGGGCCGCACGTTTTTCGCATGCAGATGCGCCACCCGGCCCATGTGTTTCGCCGCAACGACCCCCGGATCACCCCCGCCGAAATAGCAGTGCCCCGTGTCGAACAGCAGTTTCGTCGCAGGCCCCGTATGCGCCATCAGCAGGTCGATCTCTTCCGGCGTTTCCACCACGGTTCCCATGTGATGGTGATAAACCAGCGTCAGGCCCTGCGCCGCCGTGAACTGGGCAATCGCCTCCATATCCGCGCCGAACGTCGCCCATTGGTCCGCAGGCAGCACCGGGCTTTCCGACAGCGGCGTCCCGTCCGCCCCGTGAATGGCATTCGATGTTTCGCACACGATACACACTTCGCAGCCCATCGCGCGCAACAGATCCAGATGCGGCTGGATCGCCCGCTTCTCCTCCTCCACCGACTGCGTCAGCAGGTTCAGCGAATGCCACCCCGAGACGAACTGCAACCCGTGCGGGGCCAGCGCCGCCTTCAATGCCACCGGGTCGGTCGGCATCTTGTGGCCCTTTTCAATCCCGTCAAAACCGATCTCGCCTGCCTCGCGCAAGCATTGCTTCAGGCTGATATCTGCGCCCAGCGTCTGATCATCATCGTTTGACCAGGCAATCGGGTTTGTGCCGTATCGGATCATCGTCGTTTCCTCAATTCCCGCGCCGGTTTGCCAGCGCCGCCTCGTACTTCGCGCGCGCTGCCCGTACTTCTGCCCGGTCTGACACTTCCGGCACGCCCACATCCCACCACGCCCCCCCAAACGGGGTTGACGGATAGGGGTCAGTATCAATCACCACCACAAAGGGGCCTTTCGCCGCCTTCGACTGCGCCAAAGCCGCCTCAAGTTCGGCAATCGTGGTCACCTTCACAGCCTCCGCCCTCATCGCCGCCGCATGGGCCGCAAAGTCGATGGCAGGCGCGTTCACCTGCCATGCGTCTTTCAGCAGATTGTTGAATTCTGCCCCGCCGGTCGCCATCTGCAGCCGGTTGATGCAGCCATAGCCCCGGTTGTCGGTAATCACGACGGTGATCTTGACCCCCATCATGCAGGCCGTCGCAAGCTCTGAATTGGCCATCATATAGCTGCCGTCGCCCAACATGCAGATCACATCGCGGTCAGGCTGGGCCATCTTGATTCCCATCGCCCCGGCAATTTCATAGCCCATACAGGAAAATCCGTACTCCATGTGATACGACATGGGACGCGAGGATTTCCACAGCTTGTGCAACTCACCCGGCATGGTTCCTGCCGCGCACATCACCACCGCATCGGGGCCAACGCTGCGCTGGACTGCCCCGATAACCTGCATGTCGCTTGGCAAGGCATTGCCCTCGCCGGGGGCCGCCGTCAGCGGATCGACATCGGCGAACCACGCTGCTTTCAGGCCCGCGTCGGGGGCCGCGAACGTCCGGTCGCCCAACGCTTTCCGAATCGCCTCCAGTCCTGCGCAGGCATCGGCACACAGGGGTTCCGCGCCGTGTTTCATCGCGTCATAGGCCGCAACATTCAGACTGATCAGCCGCCGGTCGGGGTTGGCAAACAAAGACCAGCTTGCGGTCGTGAAATCCTGAAACCGGGTGCCCACGCCAATCACCAGATCAGCCGCCGCGCAAACTGCATTCGCACTCGCCGCACCTGTGACCCCAACCGGGCCAAAGTTCATCGGGTGATCCCAAGGCAAAGCCGATTTCCCGGCTTGGGTTTCCACCACGGGAATCTGGAACGCCGTCGCAAAATCCGCCAGCGCCTGCGTCGCAAAGGCGTAATGCACCCCGCCCCCCGCCACGATCACCGGGCTTTTGGCCCCCTTGATCATCGCCGCCACGCTGTCCAGTTCCACCGGGTCAGGCTGCACCCGCCGCAGACGCCAGATGCGGGGTTCAAAGAACGTGTCTGGCCAGTCATACGCCTCCGCCTGCACGTCCTGACAGAAGGCAAGGGTCACCGGCCCACACTCCGCCGGGTCCGTCATCACCCGCATCGCGCGCGGCAGGGCGGTCAGCAGCTGTTCAGGCCTTGTGATCCGGTCGAAATAGCGGCTGACAGGGCGGAAACAGTCATTCGCGCTGATCGTGCCATCGCCGAAATCCTCGACCTGCTGCAGCACCGGGTCCGGCCCGCGGTTGGCAAACACGTCGCCAGGCACGAACAGAACGGGCAGGCGGTTCACATGTGCAACCCCCGCCGCCGTCACCATATTCAAGGCACCGGGGCCGATGGATGACGTGACCATCATCGCATGGGCACGGCCCAACTGTTTTGCATAAGCAATCGCCGCATGGGCCATCGTCTGTTCATTCTGGCCGCGATAGGTAGGGAAGGTGTCCTTGATTCCGTGCAAAGCCTCGCCCAATCCCGCGACGTTGCCATGGCCGAAAATGCCCCAGCAACCCGCCAGAAAGGGCTTGCCATCCTCGGCCATCTGAACGCTCAGATACCGCACCATGGCTTGCGCAGCGGTCAGCCGTATCGTTTCTTTGCGGATCGTGGTCATCGCGGTTGTCCTTTGTTGGCGCGCGCACTGTCCCAGACCGCACAGAGGTTGGCATAGCGGGTTGCCATGTCCGCTACCGCCTGCGTATCTGTCATCAAGCCGCCCATCCAGGCGCGGGCGGCATCGCCAAAAATCGTGCGCCCGATGGCAAAACCCTTCACCAGATCATGCCGCGCCGCAAGGGCCAGGCTGGTGGACAACGCATCGGCAGGCGCATCAAGGCCAAGCACGACAACCCCGCGCGTGTAGGGGTCATTCCGGGTGATGGCGGCACAGGCATTGTCCCACGCGGCATCCGTGCGGAAAGGTTCCAGCTTCCACCAATCCGGGAAAACCCCCAGATCGTAAAACCGCTGGATCAGGGTGGCAGAAGTGTCATCCGTGACAGTCCCAACCTTGGACGGGATCAGTTCCAGCAGGAATTCCAGCCGGTTCCGTCGGGCTGCATGAAACAGCCGCACAATCGTCGCTTCCTGTTCTGCCTGCATCTGCGGCGTGTCATCCGGATGGCAAAAACACAGAACCTTCACCACATGTTCCAGCGGCCATTCCGTCAACCCGCCCAGATCCGGCCCCAGTTCGGGTTCAAGCGTCAGCGGCCTTGATCCCGGAAATTCCACCGGATGCCCGATCCACAATCCCTGCCCAGCCGCCCGATGCAGCGCCTCACGTCCCAGACGGCTGTCACACAGCAGCCCATAACCGGGTCGCCCCGCCGCCACCTGTTCCACCACTGTCAGGCACAGCGATTTGAACGCGCCGATCCGGTCATGCGCCACCCCCGCCTGATCCGCGATGTCTTCAAGCTGGCTGCGGTGGTCAAAGGCAAACACCCGCAGTTCCGGCCACTCCCGGTTGCGGTTGGTCGACCAGTGCATCTGTTCCAGCGCCGCATCCTGCCGCAGGGCGGGCGTCACCACACCGCGATGCAGGAAGAATTGCAGCTCCTCCCAACTCGGGTAGGCGGGCGTGCAGCCATGCCGGCTGACCGCGAACGCCCCGCAGGCATTCGCGTATTTCAGCGATGTTTCCCAGTCCTGATCCGTCAGCCAGCCTTTCAGCAGCCCCGACATGAACCCGTCGCCTGCCCCCAGCACATTGAACACCTCGATCGGAAAGCCCTGCCCCCGGATCCCCTGATCCCAATCGCCAATCGCCCCCGGAAACGCCACAGCCCCCGCTGCCCCCCGTTTGCACACCAGCACAGCCCCCGAAACCGCCCGCACTGCCCGCAACGCCGCCTGGGTATCCGTCGTCCCGCCCGCGATATGAAATTCTTCTTCCGTCCCCACAATCAGGTCGAACAGATGCAGCGTCGATTGCAGTTTCGCCGTCACCGCCGCACTTGCAATGAACCGGCTTTCCCCGTCCCCGTGCCCCGCCAGCCCCCACAGGTTCGGGCGGTAATCAATGTCCAGCGCCGTCTGCTTGCCGCCTTCGCGCGCCAACCGCAGCGCCTTCACCACCGCCGCCTCGGTTCGCGGGTGCGACAGATGCGTCCCCGTCGCCACAACCGACCGCGCCGAAGCGATAAAAGCCGGATCAATATCATCCTCGCACAGCGCCATGTCCGCGCAATTTTCCCGGTAAAAGATCAGCGGGAACTGCTCGCTGTCCCGGATGCCAAGGATCACCAGCGCCGTCAGGCGATCCGGGTCCGTCACCACCCCCCGCACATCCACACCTTCACGCGCCAGTTCCTCGCGCAAGAACCGTCCCATGTGTTCATTGCCCACCCGCGTGATCAACCCCGATTTCAGGCCCAGCCGTGCCGTTCCCGTTGCCATGTTCGTCGGGCTGCCGCCCACGTATTTCTGGAACGACCCCATATCCTCCAGCCGCCCGCCAACTTGCATCCCGTACAGGTCCACCGAAGATCGGCCGATGGTGATCACGTCCAGCATGGTTTCCCCCTTAAATCAGCCGCCCTGACTTCCGACTCACTTTGGAATGAATATTCCATAGTATTTATATATCAAATAAAAAGTTCTATCTCTTTTCCCGCCGTGCCCCCACAGCCACCGACAATGCCTGCGCCAGGGCCAGCGATCCCGACAAAGTCCGGAAATCCCCCACATCCAGTTCGCTGATCACCAAAGGAATGGCCCCGATCCGGTGCAACGGGCTGTTCAGCGCATCGGTGATCCCGATCACCGGATGCCCCGCCGCCGCCGCATGGCGCGCCATATCCAGCGTATCCTGCGTATAGGGCGCGAAACTGATCGCGATCAGCGCATCCCCCGCGCGCACGGCGTGGGAATGGTTGAAATTGCCAACACCGTCATGCAGCATCGACGGGATGCCCATCTTTTCGAACGCATAGGTCAGGTAACTTGCCACCGGAAACGCCCTGCGCAACCCGATCACATGGATCATCGCCGCCTTGACCAGCACCCCCACCGCCCGGTCCAGCGCCGCCGTTTCCACTGTCGTCGCCAGATTGCCCAGTGACGCCCGCCCCGCATCCACAAATTCCGCCAGCAGCGCCGAAGGACTGTCTGCCCCCCCCGCCCGCAGATTTTCAAGCCGCGTCGTGTAATCCGCATACCGATGGCCCGCAGTGCCGCGAAACAGCCGCTGCATGTCCGAAAAACCCGAAACCCCCAAAATCTGACAGAACCGCATGAAGGCCGAAGGCTGCACCCCCGCCGCCGCTGACAACTCCGCAACCGTGGAAAGCGCGATCCGGTCCGTATTCAACGCGATGTAATCCGCACATTGCAGCAATCGTTTGGGCAGGCTTTCAGACAGGGCCACCAGCCGCGCCTGAAACTCTTCCATC